>NZ_VPAO01000014.1:0-82264 GCF_013419235.1 Acinetobacter sp. YH12098 | reverse complement strand
ATCGTTTGAAGGATAAAAAAAGAATTGGGATTCAGCCCCAGGTTGAAACTTAATACGAGATCAAAGGGGTCAATTTTACTTTGCCATTTGAAAGGTAAAAGGGGTCAATTTTAGAATGCCGTTGACACCAGTCATATAGGCAAAGAGCAAGAAGATGCTGAACGTGATGCAATGCTTGAAGAAGCGGGCTACCGTGTAATCCGCTACACCAACATTCCAACAGTTCACACGCTCAGGCATGATGTAAATAAATAGTTGTAAAATACGTAAATCAAAATCAAACATTGAGTGAATGCGCATTGCATTCACATCCATAATGTAAGCAGAATTTTACTGAGCATTTGACTTTTGAGCAGCCAGCACTTCTGATACTGCTTGGTCAGCCTCAGCAGCCAAAGCCACATCTTGGGCTTCTTTTGCTTTAATACGCTCAATCATCTCAGCTTGTTGTTGCTTATATTTTTCTTGGTTTTTGGCATCACTATTGACTGCAAGAAAAGCCATACTGACCAAAAATATAGGAATCAATAGCCCAAGTGCCATCAGAATGATCATCTTTTTGGTATTGGGTTTTGGCTTAACTTCAGACATAACTATTCTTTCATATACATAAATAATTCGACGCCCAATATAGCAAAAAACAAAATTCGCTCAAGTCTTCATAACATTCTTTGCTCGAACTAACTGTGCCCCTCATTTTTAAGGATTGGATGATTAATAATCCAATATGCAAAAAAAAAGGAGACATGCTCCTTTTTTTATTATTGAAAAAACTTAGCTTGAAGCAGCTACCCCCTTACAATGTGGACTTTGGCTTGCATCTTTTTGCTCATTGGTTAAGACAATACCTGTACCTGCAGACATTTTAGCTTGAATAAATTCGACCGCTTGCGCATTTCTACAGATAATTGCCTGTGTATGACTTGCATTTGGCACAATGTCTAATTGATAACCTTCAGCATAATTTGCCTCTGGGAAATACTTCGTCGCTTGAGTTTTCATATTTGCAAATAGCGCTTGCGTAACCACAGGAATAACTGCCTGATCATTTGCACCTTGAATAATATACACAGGCGCTTTAATTACTTTGGCAGCAGTAGCATTTGTCGCTGGCTGATTGTCAATTAAAAATTTCTGAACAACAGGATCGGTATCGATTTTATTCAAATCAATTCCGTACTGTGAAACCATATGCGTTGGATCTTTTAAGAATTCAATCACAGCTGCTTTAAACTGTTCTTGCAAACCATTTGCGCCATTTGGATCGGCATAACTTAAACATGCACCATCATCCCCTGTACGTCCATAGGCTTTTTCTGCAATAACACCAGCATCTGCAGTAAAGATATTTTTTAAATCATAATTTGGCTCATAGGCTTTAATACCCGAACTGGTCAATGCAGCATATGCCAAAAGCTCAGCATAGCCATCTGCAAGTTGCCCCATTAACGCATCTGCTTGCTGTGCATTGATTATGTTATTTGCAAGCGCGTAACGAATTTGAAGCAATTGTTCATCTAAGATATTGACGCCCTTACTCACGCCGTTGTCATCCAGATTTAAAGCAGGATCAAGATAGATCTTAATAATCGTCCCCAAACTCGATGCAGGTGCGGCTGCCACTGCCCCTTTATAGTTTGCATCCGTATTTGCAAATTCCGCCGTCCCTAAGGATGCATGACCACCTTGCGATTGACCGATCGACATCCACTGACCATTGAGTTGCTTACCATAATGTTCTTTTGCTGCTTTAACCGCAGTAAGTGCCGAATTTGCCGCACTCGATAAATTGAGGTATGGATGCACCCCCTTCGTACCTAAACCTTCATAGTCTGGTGCCACAATTACATAACCTGCCGCCATAAGCGTATTAGCTAGAATTTTAAAACGTGGATGAATTAGATTTTTACTTGGCGCACATTCATCTCCAGCCCCGACTGTTCCATGCTCCCATACCACAACACGATACCCATCTTTAGGTTGTGTAGCTTTTGGAAATAATACTAAGGCTGTTGCTGTTGCTGCTTTCCCCTGCACATTGGTCATGTTATACGTCATGACTTTAATGGACGATGTATTGTCTACAGTATCTAAAGCATAATTTGCTTCAGACACAAATGTTGATTTTTGATTCGAAGATGATGAGTCATTATCATCGTCATTACACGCGGTTAAAGACAGCATAGAAACTGCAACTGTCAGAGCTAATGCTATTTTTGAACTTTTCATAAAATATCCTTTTTAATCATTATTCTTTAAGCATGAAACTACATGCCTTTTTATTAATGCATAAAAAAAAGCACCCAAATAGGATGCTTTAGCTCATTTTAAACAGTTTCAGATCAATGACATTAAAGCGTCAGTGCCATGAAAATTCCAATAAAAATCATAAGCCCTACCCAACGGTTATGGCGAAACGCCCAAAAACATAACTGAGGATCACGGCCTTTGGTTTTAGTCCACTGGTAAATAAAATCGGCAGCCACAGCCAACATTGCAACTAAACCAAATGGCATCAAGAGATCTTCTAAATACAACGCAGAACCAATCAGTACAATGCTTAGCGCCTGTAATAAAGAAATGATTTCTATATCATATTTACCAAATAAAATCGCAGTTGATTTCACACCAATTTTCAAATCATATTCACGGTCAGTAATGGCATATTGTGTGTCATATGCAACGGTCCACGCCAAATTACCAAAGTACAATAACCAGCAAGTCAAATCAGGTGTTTGCCCCACAGCGGTATAAGCCATAGGAATCGACCATGAAAATGCCGCGCCTAAAAATACTTGTGGCAGATGCGTGTAGCGTTTCATAAAGGGATAAATGAACGCTAAAAACAATGCACCAAAGGACCAATAAAAAGTTTCTATCGGTAAAAAGAACAACATACATGCGCTAGCAAGCACCAAGATCAAGAACACATATATGGCTTCTTTAGCACTAATCACTCCAGTGGCTAAAGGACGATGTTTGGTTCTTTCCACAGCACCATCGACTTTACGGTCAGCAAAGTCATTAATCGCACAACCTGCTGCACGCATAAATATCGTGCCCAAAATCATGGGAATCAAAATACTGAATTGCGGTGTTCCTTGATTGGCAATCCACAGTGCCCACATGGTTGGCCAAAAAACCAATTCCGTGCCAATTGGCTTATCGAAGCGACATAAATAGTAATAAGCTTCTAAACGCTGCTGCCAAGTAATCTGTTGCACCACGGCCATGACTGTCCTTCATCTGGTAATGTTATTTCTGCAAATATTGCTCAAAACTCGCTAAAAAAGTTTCCTGAACTATAAATTTACAACCATGCCAAGTATAACAGCTCTGACGTGTCCAACCATCGTCTAGCCACAATACACGCCGCTCACACTTCGGATTGGTCCGTTGAAATAAAAAATGTCCGATGGGTTTTTTACCAATATGCCGAAAAATCCGCGCACGGCCTTGTATACTGAGGATTGGAAATATACTTTTTGCCTTGACCCACGGCTCAGCTTCACAGCCATATAAATAACTTTCACGTACCCAAGCTGTGTGCTGTATTGGCATTTGTAGCCACCGTGCATCTTGAAGCGTCATACGTTGAAATTGCTCAATACATGGCTCAACCTTAAATACGCCTTGGGCAAAATCTGTTAATTGTTGGGTTAATGAACCCGAAGCATACAACCATGTTCTTAATTCAGGAGACATTCTTTTATCCCGCATTTCGCATGCTTGACGCTGCATATTTCATTTCCCTTATAAGCATTTGCTGAGTATAGCGAATCCTTAGTGTAACTAACTCAACATCGTTTTTCATGACCCATAGCTTGTTTTCAGTAAAATGAGCAAAACCAAAACGGCTTAAGTACTTCATTACATATGCAATCAACACAAACCTCACATACACAGTATGATGTCGTGGATAACCACTAAATTACACAAGCATAATGTTTCCATTTTACCCGCTACATGTTTTTATTTTTTTCGTTTTACTTTGTGCCAATATCACGGTTCAAGCAAAATCTATTGCACTCAGTTTTGATGATGGATTAAATCCAGCGTTTAACGCACAAGCGGAACAAATCAATGCTCAAATTTTAAAGCATCTGCATGATCAAAAAATCAAAAGTATTGTTTTTCCGAGCCTGATTAAAATTGGTGATTATCAAGGTAAGCAACTGATTCAAGCGTGGGGACAATCCGGCCATCTGATAGGCAATCATAGTGCACTGCACCAAAACCTGAATAAAGAAAATGTCACATTAAAAGATTATCTGCACAGCATTGAACAGGCGGATACAGTGCTAAAAACGCTGCCAAATTACACACGTATTTACCGGTATCCTTTTTTAAAAGAAGGTAATAGCGCTAAAAAGCGTGATGCTGTCTATCTATGGCTAGCACAGCATAAATACCGCATTGGTGGTGTGAGTATTGATGCCAGTGACTGGTTTTATAACCGAAAATATCTCGACTTTGCCAAACTGCAAGATCAGGACAAATTAGACCGCCTAAAACAAACATATATCGCTCACCTGCTTAACCGTGCAGATTATTATGACCAACTTGCACAGCTCACCATAAATCGTTCGCCGCAGCATGTTTTACTTTTACATGTAAATACCATTAATGCTGCATTTTTAAAGGATGTCATTACCGCATTTCAGCAACATGGCTGGACTTTTATTTCAGCAGCAGACGCCCTACAAAACCCACTATATACGCAGCACAGTCAAAACATCCCTGCGGGTGAAAGTGTGATTTGGTCGATTGCCAAAACAAAAGGATTAGAAAACTTACGCTACCCTGCCGAAGATGCACCATATGAAATCGACAATTTAAAACAGCATGGTTTGCAATGACGATTGGTAAATTGACAGATGCTCAATAAAAAATGACCTGCAACGTTGTAGGTCATTTTTTCAGTTCAATTTTTTTTAGTATTGAATTAAAAGTTATCTGTCTTGGCAATGGCTTCAAACTTGCCTTGCGGCGTTTTTATTAAAACCAACCCTTCGGTCGTAATATAAAAACTTTCAGGGTAATCAAACTCCAATGCCAGCTCTGGGTTTTTCAGCTCGACAAATTGAGCCTGTTTATAACCTTCAACTGTTATGCCCACTTCCAAATAAGTTACTTCTGAGAAGTTAAGTTTAAATCCCTTTGCCTGATCTGCTGGATCAATCCAAGGGAAAAAACCGGTATGTTTTTTTCGCGGTTTTGCCATGTTTAGATATTCATTCAACTCTTTGCCTTATCTTAACCCATCCCATAAAAAAACCCGCACAAGGCGGGTCTTTTTACAGTGAAATTCTGTACAGAATTACAAGCTGTAGTACATGTCGAATTCAACTGGGTGAGTAGTCGTGTTAAGACGACGAACTTCTTCAGTTTTAAGTTCGATGTAGGCATCAAGCATTTCTTTAGTGAACACGCCACCTTTAAGAAGGTAATCATGGTCAGCTGCAAGAGCTTCAAGCGCCATATCTAAGCTATGAGCCACTGTAGGGATTTTAGCTTCTTCTTCAGGAGGAAGGTCGTACAAGTTCTTGTCAGCAGCTTCACCTGGGTGGATCTTGTTTTGGATACCGTCAAGACCAGCCATAAGAAGCGCAGCGAAACCTAAGTACGGGTTCATCATTGGATCTGGGAAACGTGCTTCGATACGTTTGCCTTTAGGGCTAGAAACATAAGGAATACGAATAGAAGCTGAACGGTTACGTGCTGAGTAAGCAAGCATAATCGGCGCTTCGAAATGTGGAACTAAACGTTTGTACGAGTTAGTTGATGGGTTTGTGATTGCGTTCAATGAACGAGCGTGTTTGATCACACCGCCAATGAAGTACAACGCCATTTCTGAAAGACCAGCGTATTCATCACCAGCAAACAAGTTCTTGCCATCTTTAGAGATTGACATGTGAACGTGCATACCAGAACCGTTATCGCCAACCATTGGTTTAGGCATAAACGTAGCAGTTTTAGCATATTGGTGAGCAACGTTCCAAACAGCATATTTGAACTGTTGAACTTCGTCCGCTTTACGAACCATAGTGTTGAAGCTTACACCGATTTCAAGCTGGCAAGATGCAACTTCATGGTGATGTACTTCTACACGACCTGGACCCATGATGTCTTCGATTTTTGCACACATTTCTGCACGCATATCTTGTGAAGAATCTACAGGAGGAACTGGGAAGTAACCACCTTTCACACGTGGACGGTGACCAGAGTTACCTGCTTCGTAATCTTTACCAGTAGACCAAGCAGCTTCTTCAGCGATTAATGTGTGGCGCGCGCCAGACATATCGATGTCCCATTTTACTTCGTCAAATACGAAGAATTCTGGTTCTGGACCAAAGAAAGCAGTATCACCGATACCAGTTGATTTTAGGTATTCTTCCGCACGGCGAGCAATAGAGCGTGGGTCACGTTCATAACCTTGACCAGTTGAAGGTTCGATAACGTCACAAGTCACAACAACTGTAGCTTCTGCAAAGAACGGGTCGATAAAACAAGTTTCTGCATCTGGACGTAAGATCATGTCAGATGCTTCAATGCCTTTCCAACCAGCAATTGAAGAACCATCAAACATTTTGCCATCTTCAAACGTATCTTCGTCGATTGAATCTGCTGGGTAAGTTACGTGTTGTTCTTTACCCTTAGTATCAGTAAAGCGAAAATCGACCCATTTTGCGCCACTTTCTTGGATGAGTTGAAGGACCTTGTTCGCCATGCTCATTTTGCTCCGATGATTTTTTTGTGCACACTGAAGTGCGTGTTAGTAGTTGGTAGTTATTAAGCAATTACCGTACCAACTTTTAAAAGCCAAGCTAAAATATTGAATTCCTTATCAGAATAGAAGATTTTAACTCCTTGCTTTTCGACTATTATACTGTGTGCAACAGTAAATGCACCATATTCAGACACTCTTCATCACTTTTGTTTAAAAACTTCTCGCAGGTGTATCAAAATAGTGCAACTTGGTTTTGCACCAGTATTCACCAAAATGATTAATCGCTTTCAACGATAAAATTATTGGGATTTTATTAAAGCATTAGTATCAAATTTAAATGCGATAGAAACTAATGGTTTAGCTAGTTATGGATAATAATACACCTACGATACAACTGAATTAATGATCGATATTTAGGTTTTTTTTAGCGCATAAGACACCCTTTAATTGAAGTAAATTTAACCGTTTTGTTTTAATTTTAATCAATCTGCCTTTGCATTAATTGTGCTCCATTTTGGTGATTTTGCTTCAAAACGGTTCATATTTTTCCAGCTAGAGCCTGAATTGCTATTTTTAACAACAGCAAGCAGATCTTTTTAAAATATCAATTGAACACATTTTAAACACTTAAATTCAGCCGATTGCTTTGTTCAACTTAAATCCTAAATTTATAAGTCGATAATTTGCTGAAATGATTCCAGTTGCGATGAACTTTGGCGAAATTGTTCAGCAGAAATTGAATAATATTTGCTATGATTGGCTGCATTCTAAATATTTCACTATTTTTCTATTAAAAATATCCACACGATATTTGGGTCAATATACAATTATTTAGAATCATTTCGGACTATTCAAAGCACAGTTAAGTGCATAAATTTCAAAGGTTAATACGCTCATGCTTTTGATGATCGAAAAGAATCAGATTTGTTAAATATTATAAATTGTTATAAAAATAAAATAGTTAGAATTACTCAACACACCCTCTTACATTAACTACCGTAAATTATTGTCTGATTGCATTAAATGGATATGTGAGTAAGATTGTGAGTAACAAGCTTTCGACACTTCGTTACTCACAACCTATGCTAAATGATACCAAGATCAAACAATTAAAACCAAGAGATAAAATGTACAGGATGGCAGATCATTCTGGACTATGTATTGAAGTGCGTCCGAATGGATCAAAGCACTGGCGTTTTCGTTATCGTTTTCTCGGGAAAGCATCAATGTTAAGTCTTGGTGAATACCCGGTTGTAAGTCTGGCTACTGCCCGTCAAAAAACTATAGATCAAAAAACACTGTTGGATCAGAATATTGATCCAGCTAAATATCGAATTGAGGAAAAGGAACAAGCTAAGCTTAAGTCAGAATCTACATTTAAGGATATTGCTCTTGAGTGGTATGAGGTAAAGAAAAATAAAAGATCTGAATCATTTAGACTTACCGTAGAGAAAGCTTTTGCGCGTGATTTATTTCCTGCATTTGGCAGTAAAGATTTAAAAACAATTACTCCGCATGATGTGCTCAGAATGCAGAAAGATACGATTAAGCGTGTATCCAAGCAGATGAATCATGGTACTGGAGAAAGCACGGCTATTCGAAATCGCCAACTTGTGAATTCAATCTTTAACTACGCTATCGCCAATCTGCGCTGCGAAAGCAATCCAGCAATATCACTTGGCCAAACTGTTGAGCGCCCTCCAAAGCAAACCGCTAGACCTTTAATGAGTGATGAAAAATCACGTTTTAATAGTGCGCTAAAAAACAGTCGATCTACTGAAATGGTTAAAAATTCCATACTCCTTTTATTGTATTCAATGATGCGATCGATTGAGGTTTGTCGCTTGCGCTGGGAGTGGGTTGATCTTGAAAATAGATTAATCACCATACCACCAGCAACGAAAGAGCAGCTGGATCAAGGTGAGCGAAACATCAAAATGAACAGAACTCATTTGGTGCCAATTAGCGATCAAATTTTTAAAATCTTAGAGAGTCAAAAACTACAATCAAATGATGAATATGTGTTTTGCTCGGTCTTTAATAAATCAAAAATAATGAACAAAACCACCATAAATCGAGCGCTTGGATCTATGGGTTTTGAGTTTACAGCACACGACTTTCGAGCTACAGCATCAACATTGCTTCATGAGGCTGGATATAGTTCAGAATGGATAGAATTGCAGCTTGCGCATGTAGATAAAAATGCGGTTCGTGGCACATATAATCACGCTCAAAATTTAGAAGAGCGTAGAAAAATGATGCAAGATTGGGCTGATATGGTTGATAGCTGGTGAGGTGAATCTATGATTGTTATGAAGAAAAATAAAAAGTACCTCTCCTATGTAAAACAAGAAGAGGATTTGGATTATTGGGAATTATCAGAAGTGAATTTTGTAGATCAATCGGGTTGGTGCTGGACCAATGATTATGAAAAAGCCAAATATTTTATGAGCGTTCGGGATGCGAATATTTTTCTAGCTAAGAAGAAAGGCGAATTTTGGGAAGGTGTGAAGATTGTGAACGAATAATAATCTAAATATTATCATCAAGATTTTTCTTAATAATGACCAAAAAGCGAAATATATTATGAGTAAAAATACAGGAAAAGCTTACGAATTATTTGTACAGTCCCTATATCAAGCGATATTACAATCTGAATTATTATCTGGGCAAAAAAATATAGAAGTTGAAACCAATAAGCTATTAGTTGATAAAAATGGTACTGAGCGTCAATTTGATATCTATTGGGAGTATAGCTTAGGTGGATTTTTATATAAAACGGTCATCGAATGCAAAGACTACGCTAGCAAAATATCAATAGATAAAATTGATTCATTACTTGGAAAACTTCAAGATTTTCCTGAATTAAGGGGAGTTTTTGCAACAAA
Source organism: Acinetobacter sp. YH12098 (assembly GCF_013419235.1). Classification (NCBI taxonomy): domain Bacteria; kingdom Pseudomonadati; phylum Pseudomonadota; class Gammaproteobacteria; order Moraxellales; family Moraxellaceae; genus Acinetobacter; species Acinetobacter sp. YH12098. Next base: position 72,646 of record NZ_VPAO01000014.1, on the reverse strand, counting down.
AGTCGGTTATCAGTCTGGTGCTGAAATAAAAGCAAATAATAATAATATTGAGCTTCTTATTGTAAGACAACAGAATGACAGTGACTGGGAGGATGAGGATGGAACACCATTAATTCGTGAGATTAATATTGGAATGACAGTAACTCATCCCGCCAGAATCACTGGATTTAATATTTTTATGCCTAAAGAAACAGAACACAAAACCCCATTAAGTTTATCAGGAATGAATAACGAAATAATAATTATAAATGAAGATACAAATGCAAAGTTTTCGATGTTTGACTTACAACACATTTTATTGGATGACCATAAAAATGAATCAGGTATCTTTGAAAAAGTATGTAAATTTAAAGGAAAAATTATAACTGCAGATCAAGAAGTTGATATTTTAGGCTATAAGGTATCCTATATCATACCTAAACCTAGTAAAGACAATATTCTAATAGACTACTCGGAGAAACTAATCGGGGTCATTGAATATCTAAGTCAAGGAAGAAAAGCAATTGTATTTGATGATCATATTAGATATGAAAATAAAAAAATTTTAAACAGATCCACATAAAAATATATAAGCCCTCACTTGAGGGCTTTTTCATGTTCGATAATTACTTGAGCAACAGCTTTCGCAGCTGACCAATATTTTGAATGAAATGCTGCAAGTTCTGTCGCATTTGAAATAAATCCAAGCTCTACGATCAAGCCACCAGCATTGATAAATCCAAGTTTTCCACGGGCTGACTGTGATTGATCAATCCAACCTTTATCACCACGAAGGCGACTGCCAAAAACATCAGCCACGGCTTTCGATAACTTTTGAGCCAAGATTTTATCTTTGGGAAGTGCAATTGTCTCAATACCATTTGCCTGTTTTGATGCCGCAGCATTCATGTGGAATTCAACCGCAACACTTGAGCCCTGAATCAATTTTACCGCAGCAGACAGTGGGTCATTCTTGGTGCCAGTACCATCGGTTTTAACTTGCAGCCCTGCTTCACGCAAATAATGAGTCACTGCATTGCGGAAATTGACGACCAGATCCGCTTCTTTAATTTTGCCATTGACTGCACCGGGGTCTGTATTACTGTGTCCAGCTGTAATGGTGGCAAAGCCTAAAGGTTGGTGCAAATTTGGCTGTGCAATCTTACGACCTACCCAACTCAGTGCTGGCAATACTGTGCCAATAATGAAAGGCGCATATTGCTCAGGGATAAAATTAAAGTCTAACGCCCATTGAATAACTAAAACTGCAAGCATTAAAAAAGCCCCCAGTAGCGGGAGCTTTACGGATAAGTACTGAAATGCACTTTCTTGGATTAGTTTCATTTTTCCTCTCTCATATTTCGTTCGTAAAGTTTATTTCGGATTTCTTCAACCGTTCTTAAAAGCTGCTCGGCCTGTTTTTCAAGAACTTGAATGCTCTGGGCATTAGTCGTGGCTTGAGTGTTTACTGTGTCTGTCTTGCTTGTTTGAGTATTCCAAGCGACGACGAATAGACCTGCTAAAAAAATGCCCCCAAAGCGCACAAGATTAGTAATACTGTCGATCTTGGTCTTACTTTCATGTAGCACTCTGATCTGTGAATCCACATCCTTAAATCTTGGCTCAACTTCATTCCTGAGTTGCTTGATCTCGCTTTTAAAGTTTGACTTTGCTCGATCTAAATCTTCTTGCAGATTGTCACGAGTTTGAGTTAAGTCATTGCGGGTCTGCTGATGCTCTTTATTGAGCTGCTCCAACTGCATATTCATACGGTCGAGCTTTTGGGGCATTTCAGCAAGCTTATCCATATTTTTTGATATGTCATTAATCTTGTCTGAGATGACAAGAAGCTGCCCTGCTGTTGCTACTGGTGGATCGGTTGTGTAGTCATTTGGCATTGCGCCCCCTATTTTTTGGCAATAAAAAAGCACCTGATGGTGCAAACAACTATCTCACTGTCCGTTTAATCAAATCTTTGAGTAAATCTTTGCCAGTCTGATTTAAAAGCTGTCCTGATCTTGTCCAAGCAAATCCTGTAAAAGCAACATTCGCAGGAGATGCTACGCCATTTCTGTTGATAGCACCTTTCTTTAGTATAGCACCAGCGCAATCACTGCCTTTTTTAGCAAAAACTATTGCATTGGCAGTTACCGTATCAAGACCCGCCATGTAATAGTTTGTCTGTCGAATCACTAAAGCAGATTGACTTGTGTTAAATGGTGGACTGAGAACAGTGTTAGCATACAGATCGACTGAGTTTGTATTTGCAAGATCTTTAAATTTTAAAGCCAGTCCCAGTGTTGATGGATATGTTTGCGGCAATTGATTCTCAACACTACTTACAACTGATATAAGCAGGGGCGTACCATCATTGAACCTACTTGTTAGTGTCTGTAGTCTTGATACATTAAAGCCATCTAAGTCAATGCTCATGTCAGTAGCGATAATGAGTTTACAGTTGGATGGTATTGTTGAAACGCTCATCCATGGAACAACGATAAATTCATAGCCAAGGTCTTGCACAATACCTCTATATACAGACTCTCTGACACTGTCAGATGTACCGACGTAATAGACTTTTGTGTATATTGAGGGTTTTTCCGCAATCACACTAAAGCACTCTGTAAAAACTTCTTGGTCACCAAGTTTTGCAGACAACATATAAAAATACGTCTGTCCTTTGATTATTGTTAAGTCTTCATACTCGTATACATCACTAATGATTTCAGCAAGTATTGGTGGCAAGTTCTCTTTGGTGAATGCTGAATCTGCACGATAAATTCGCACAGATTCGGACACTACATTTTCATTATCCCAATTGATTTTGATTTTGATTGACATATCAATACTCTATAGCTTCAAATGTGACGTTTGTTGGAGCGATCAATGCTGCTCGTTTCGCAACATAATCAAATACATTCATGCACTCATATCCATCACGCACTGTTTTTAAATTAATGCGCAGCGCTCGAGTTCCAGCCTGCATTACAGACTCAAGTAATGTGTAGCTGTTTAATGCGGTTACATTGACATTATGGGTTGCAAGCTCAACATCATCTGCATCCAACTCAGCAATAGTCAGTAAAGTCTGTGTATTTGGCTCAAGCGTAACTGAGCCTTCAAAGTAGCCAAGAATTTCACCACCAGTTTGCTGCAACCGGTTTCGATTTGACCATGTCAAAACAAAGTCATCTTCAAAATAAGACGGCATGAAGGCATTATTGATTTTGACGCTGGCTGGTGGATATGGACGATATGCTTCACCACTCAATGTGATTGAATGTGTAGTAGCCAGCGCAGCCGAAAGCTGCGCAGAGCTGGTATTTGTCAGAACTTTCGCATTCACGATTTCACCTGCGTAGTAGTCAGTATTGTCTACCGCCAGCCATTGATCACAGAAATAAAGCCGCGCGTCAGCTGCATGAATCGCTGGAACAGTCCCAAGCACACCGCGTTTGACTGTAACTGTGTTTGCAACCAGATCAATTGCTGTAACAGCAAGCTTTTCGTCATCAAGCAATAACCATTCGTTTAGTTCAATCAAATCAAGATCTGTGCCGTCTTTAATTGAAAGTACTGTCTGCATGCGATCAATGCCTGCACTTAATAGTGCAGATGGACAATAGTCCAATGTTGCTTTTGTGCTGTAGCCGCCTTGTCCTGCTTGCATATCTGCATTTGTTGAATTGCGCTGATGCCGCGCTGCAATCACCGCAACTTTTGAAAGTGTTGGGTCTGCATCAAGATCTGCATTCACTTCTGATTCGCTTGAGAGCTGTACAGCATCAAAATACGGTAACTCAATTACACGCACAGTCGGATTATCTAGCGGCGGCTGATTCGTTGGGTTTTCAGTTGGTGGCACATATGGTGCTACCGAGTTCATCGGCGTGCTAAATACATCCTCAATCGCTTCAATTTTTACACTGAGATCATGCGCATCACCATAGTCAATGGACTTAACACGCATAACCGCACCAGTAACGCCATGCGCACTCCAGTCCCATGTAAAAGCATCACCAACAGACAGCTTGCGGCCAAATTCAGGATGCACTTCATTCAATGTGACCACTTTCAGCGGACTTGAAAGCGCATGCAAATCACGCTCTGCCGCACGATATGCGGTGGCTGCATTGGTAAATCCATCGTATTCAACAGGCTTATTCACTAAACCGTTTTGCGCAATACGCGCGGGATCTTGTGCGGTTGATGTCGCATTTTTACCGGTTTCTTTGTTCCAGTATGTCACAGTGACTTGGTTTACTTGCTCTGCTGCAGTACGAATTTCGTAATCTGAAATTGAACGCACATTAGACTCATCTAGCACAACCAAAGATTCTGCTTCATAGTCATCACGAATCAGTTTTAGCGTCCATTTATTTGTTTTTTTATCAACAAAACAAGACGCATCAATGTGCTCGCAAATCAGATTAATAATGTTTTGAATCTGCCCCTCATCATCAAAAACAATGCTCATATACATGTCTTCAATTTTTAAGACACGCCAAGCTTCAAGGAATGAATCTTTATCAAGCATTGATTCAGGTTGACCTAATCCCCACTGGGCATTTGTGATGCAGAGCCATAACATGTCAGCTGGATTCATATCTGGTTCACCAGTGCGAATACCAAACCACGCTTCTTCATTAATTAATGTAGACCCATCATCAGTCCAAATCCACGGACACAACAATCCACCGCCTAGCTTGACATCTTCACGTACCCAATTGTCTTCCGGTGTATTGTCTAAACTTGACAAAGCAATATGGTGCGGCAAGTCAGCATTGTTGGAGTTAGCAATAAACTGAGTGTATAAACAAAAATGCTTAACTGCGTTGAAGTGGCTCTGCGCTGTTGCTGTATGCGATGCTGTAACATCCTCCCCATCTGCAATAATGACAAATGTATTGCGCGTCGCTTCTGCGTTTTTAGAAAAAAATGAATACCCTGTGCTCATCATTTCTGTAAATGAATTGCCACTCACCTGGTCTTTATATGCAATAAAATCCCCAAATTCACCCGCATCACTGACCTGAAAATCAATAAAATCCTTATAGGTCACAGTTGCGTCAAATGCGATAATGCGAACATTTAAAACACAGTTGTAGTAAGTTTCTTTAAAAAAAACTAAGGTATTAACAATGCTTGAAAGTGTATTCTTTAAGCGCACAAAGTCTTGCATTGATAGTGATTTTGAGCAGTCAAAAGCAAATACAAAATTTGAAGGAACATTGGTGATATTGGAGTTAATACCATCAACATGTGAAATACGGTATTTCCAATCCTTCATGTAGTTTTGATTGCCAATATAACCCTGCTTCCAGACAAATGAACTCACACCACGGTATGCTGGTACATTGCCTGCGCCTAAGACCGACTCAAGGTATGGATCAGGCTGCTGATCTGGTGTGCCGATGTAATAGTTAAAATTGCCTGCAACACCACCACCAGAGTCATCACCACCAAACAAGTGAGGCTTTGAAATTCTACTAGATTCATTACCCACCCCGCCGTACCATGCTTCTTTATCTTCCACCCAGATTCTGCGCAGATATGCACCCGCATGTGCAAGCACGGCATGGAATCCGACAGAATATTTATACCCAACTGTCTGTTTCTTTCCGCTGCTCATTTTCTTCCACCTTTGCTATCTCTACGACTCTTAAAGCCATCGCATCATTTGTATCAATCAATTTTTGCGCCTCAATTCCGTTTGCTAAAAAGTCTTGCCAATCCCAATTTCTGGCATTAAAAAAGGGCTTAACGCCCTCTTTCCTGCAATACCCAGCTGCTCGCATATGTCGAATATAAATTCTCATTTCTTAATCGCCTGACTTTTTTGATCACCAAACCACACCACACTACCCTTCACATCACGCGTACCTAGCACTACTTTATTGGTCACCCCCTCTTCGGCAGTAGTAACCTCCACATCTTGTGCTGACATTCTGTTTTGCTGGCCACGCATCATCGCAAAGCTGACAATCAGCGAAACAACCATGGCAACTGCTGCATAAATCAGTAAATTCATCGCTAGATCACCTGCCGCTCAAGTGGGTTGTTGGTCGGCACAAAAGGGAAGCCGCCATAATTTGGCATGTTTCCGTAGGCCTTGCAGGCTGTCGGTGTGCGCATGCAGCCGGGGTAGAGCGTTACATATGGAATTGCATCTTTTGTGGCTTGTAATTCGGTTTCAGTCACAGAAAGCGTTGCAGTTTTGTCTGAAACTACCGTTTCGGCTTGCAGTTTTTCAACTTGCGCCAGTGCTAGCGCATCTATCAAATCTTGATAATTTGGATCATCAGGACCAGCGTTATCAACTACGGTTTGTGCGTCAATTTCAGCTTGTGTTTTGATTACTAAATCTGCTTGTGCGTTAATCAATTCAGTTTGAGCCGTATCAAAAGCCAATTGTTTTTCATCAATGGCTGCAAACAAAGCTGCAAGCTGAACATCTTCGATCACATATTTAGAGAAGCTGTCGTAACGGCGCTTCAGAATCAGCGAATTCTGCTTGCTTTCATCAATAGTGATCAAGACACCGGTTGGATCTTCAATCATTCCAATCTTGAAGTAATTGTCTGCGTACAACTCAAGATCACGCAGCACAACACTCAACTTATCAATGCTTTTGATTGTAGTTTTTACTGCATAATCATCTTTATTCAGTCGACACTCATCACTGAATACGCGATACGGACACGGCGCTTGGATTCGGCGTGTGACCGCATTGCGGCCAACCTTTGTATATTCAGTTTCAAACTGCAGCATAATACCGTCACTTTTTGGCTTCACTTTGACTAAGCGGCCCGACCAGAACTGATTAAATTGCGTGCCTTCATACGCAAACATTTCAACAGTCGTCAACTCTTCAAGTTCAGAGCGTGAGAGATTTTGTGCAAGCTCTGACTGTAAAGAAAATTCAATATCCATGACTTCTTTTTCAAGTGTTGTGCCTGATTTGTGCCGACCACGCTTGATGACATGCGGCTCAAATGAATAGCCCAGGTGTTCAATAAATGCATCACCATTGGTATAAGCACGAACCACAGCACCGGTTTTAAACAGATAAAGCTCACGTCGGGCAATCGTTTCGCGACCATTGCCCAGCACTCGCTTAAAAAATTGCATCATGGCTCAATCTCCAACATAGATACCGATGACTCGGTAATGCCGCCACCTTTGTATTGAATATCAGTAGAATCGTTATTTAGGCGATGTAGGCCCAAATAACTGATGATTTGAATGCTTGCCGCAGGCTTATTCAGAGCTGGTGAAATGGTCAGTCTCGTATTAACACCATTTTTTACTGCAGCAGTGATTGTGTGCGCAGACCAGACATTATTGGCTTTGATTGCGATATGCTTGCGATGCGCAGCAAACTCCAAATACTGGTTAGATTCAACATCCAGTACAGCAGCTACATTGCCTGTGCTTTTTACATAGAAATTACGTTCAAAAGTCGGAAGCCAGAATGATCTAAACATGCCGAGCCGTCTAAACAGAAACTGGCGATATTCATACAGCTCAGCTTGCGTTTTCATCACTGAGCGCATCGGCTTGCCATATTTTGCATGCAGCCAATTTGTGTGCTGATCAATCGGGCCAAGGCCAAAATCAACAACTGTCTGGTGCTGCAACACAGTGACATTCAGCGAATCCCCTTCAAGAAGAAGACGTTTAAAATATATATCGTTACCCAGAAACTGCGCTGGCGCCGGAGCATTTTTATAAGGAGCATCCAGCACCTGAAATTGCAGTTTAGGCTGACTCCAAACCGCATTGATCGGTGCTGAAACGTCGCCCAACAAAAAGCCCACTCGAAGTGGGCATATTATAAAGTTTTGCAGGTCTATTGCTTGATATAGCTTGAGTCCATCGCTACGCACCTCTTGAATTTCAACAACAATACACTCATTGCCTTTTTTGATTAATGCAAGCGAATCGGGTCGATAATCATAAATTCCAGTATTACAGGCAATAAAATCACCCGATGCGGCGGGTATGCGCTGCCATTCTATGTCCACTGGCATAGCCCACTTTAAGCGCAGGCCGCCATAAAGCACATTAAAATTCTGAGCCATGGCTTTTCTTAATGCCACATAATCAATATTGAGCAACTGGGCTGCAGTTTCACGCAACGCGGTGCGCTGCTCTGTACCGTTGTGAGATTCAAACATATATGTACTGAAAGACAGTGACTCTGATGAACCTACAAGGGTGCATTCTGTCAGCAATACAAGTTCGCCAAAAAGTATCGTTTGGATTTTCATATTGCCTCTTAAAATAATAAAGCTCACCAAGGTGAGCTTATGCGATACCAAGTGCTGCTTTAAAGTCAGACGGATTCGCTTTAATTTGGTTAATTAAAATCTGTCCTCCAGCAGCACCACGCATGTAATTACCAACAAGATCATCCTGCTCAATTTGATTGACGATTGTGAGTTGCTGACCTTGTGCTGGAGCAGCTTGTGTCTGTTTATCGTTCAAGTAGTTAGTCAAATCCTTATTTTGCTGTGGATTCAACACACGTTCACCACCATCAAGCAGCCAAGTACCCTCTTTCGGAATGCTATCTATACCGTTGTGGGCCATACCTGTAATATTTACCGACCTAATGCTTGCAGCTTGGGCAACCTGTAATGCTGCCGCTGCCGCTCCAATTGCGGGCGCAATATACGGGCCAATATAAGGCGTCCCAACAACAGCATCATAAGCTTTTGAATAAGCAGCTGGGATGTTTAGCATTGCTTGCGCAACAGCAAAAGCTTTTTGTGCAGCAAATAATACGGCGTACGTTTTAGAGTTTTCATCAACTAGACTTGCAAAACCTCCAAGCATACCCTCCATATAACTAGCAGTTGATTTAGCTTGAAGTTGCAACCTTGCGTTCTGATATTCTTCTTCAGTAATCAGCATCTGAGCACGTGCTTCAGCAAGCAGATCCATATCTTCTTGATATGGCGATTTATCCAAGCCCATCATAGACTTGTAATCGCCCCAAATATTTTCACGGTCTGCGTTAGAATCAAGCCCTTGATTAAAGTTTGCCTCCTTAACAAGGCTCTGTTTCATTTCAGGTGAATATTCAGCAGTATTGAGAATCTCTTCTCGTACTAATGCGTAATATTCTTTGGCGTAGTCAGCAGCAGATATCCAGTGGCGTTTGGCTTCAAGGAGTTGTTTTTTATCACTCAGCTCTTTTTGTTTCTGAGCTTCCTGATATTCAGCAACGTCTTTTTGATATGCAGCATTCTGTTTATCGGTGTACTCCTTGATTGCAGAATCGTCACCAGCATATGCAAGTTCAATAGCTTTGATTTTTTCCTTATGATCAAAGGCTAACCGCTGCTCTTCAGTAAAATAGGTTTGCTGAACAGTCTGTTGATTTTCTAAAGCTTGTTTGCGAACCTCCTCTAGATCACCCCAATATTCAGACCAATCTTTAAGATTTGCAGCAGCATCGTTAGCTAAAACACCTGAACTTTTATTTGAAGATCCACCAAGACCTACCAACCACTTGTCCACCAGACCTGAATATTCTTTAGCTTCCTTGGTTTTAGCAGCAGATCCTGTATACCCTTTGTTTCTTAAATTTTTAGTACCCTGAACTCCGGCGTTATACGCTGTGATCGCATCGTTCCAATTCCCAAAAATCTCAAAGGATGCTGCCAGATCTTTCGCTGCAGCTTCAGCGGATTTTTTAACATCATATGAATCAGCGACAGTGAGACCGTGCTGCTTTCTATAGATACTAGTTGTTTGGAAGGGGCCAATCGCACCAGTAGGGCTTTTAGCTGAGATATTTCCTTTTGATTCTTGCGCCATTACAGCAGCCAGCATGTTATTTGGTATGCCGTATTTAGCGCCAATACTATTTAAATTGTGTTTAGAGTTTAATTCAGACACCTTTTGAAGCATTTTTAATTCAGAATTAGAATATGAATACTGCTTTTCACTCAACTCTAACTGCTTCTTTTTAGTGTCTTCAATTTTCTTTTCAGACTCCTCTTTTGCCTTGGCTTGCTGCTGAATTTTAAAACCGTTTTCAAGCTGAATTAACTCATACTTGGTCAAGCGCTTTGCATAATCCAGACCTGCTTCATCTCGATAATCAGCAACGTATTCAGCCTTCTCACGAGACCAACCTAACGCCATGTTATTTGCAATGTATTGCGAACGCGCATTTTGATTCTGAATGCCTGTTAGCGCTGCACGTTGTTTTTGGGTGAGTGCAATCCAAGCTTGTGCTTGGTTATTTGTACTCACAGTTAACGCATCACTTTTCTTTGTTAAATTCATCGTTTGAGTTGAAAGCGACTCAACAACTTTTTGCTGTGCAACCATCGAGTTTTTTGCACTTGTTGCAGCGACAGCATGCTTATCCATGTGCTGCTTGTTTTCGGAACCAACATCGCTAAGCTTGTTGATTTTATTTGCTAGATCTTCAGCACTGATTTTTTGATTATCAAAATCCTTAATCCAGCCACGTATTGTATTTTTGGTGGACTCGTCTTTTGCAACCACTTCTGCAATTGAACTTGCATAAGCACGTACTTGTTGGCGTGCTTGCTCGTATGATTCAGAAAGATCTTTTAGCTCAACTGTTTCTTGATATTTGAAAGCCCTTTTCTGTGCTTCGCTTAAATTGTTATATTCAACAACCAATTCAGCAACTGATTTGCCTTGCTTTGTGAGCGCGGTTTCTGCATCTGAACTGCTTTTTTTCATATAAGCAAAAGCTGAAGCGGCTGCAACGCCTTGAATTGCTAGCATAGCTATGCCAGCCGGACCACCAAGAAAAGCAACAGCTCCACGAAGGGCCACCATGGTTCCTGTAGCTACCCCTGCACTTCCAGACAAGGAGAGTAGGCCTGCGCCTGCACGTGCAGAAAATATCACCAATTGTCCGAGTTGCACCGTTGATGCAATCAGTGATGGAATGAATTTAGCGGCCATACCTGCGGCAACAGCAACGGCTACCGCCTCAATGTTGTCAAAATTATCAATTACTGCTTGGAGTACTGGGACAGTATTATTTACAAGGGTTGCTTGCAATCCTTGCCACTGCAAATCCATTGAATACAAATGCTCCTTGGCTTTTGCGAGACTATTCACCATATCGTCAGATAAGATAGCCCCTGTTCTTTCAGCCTCATCACCCCATTTTTTAAAACCTGCCCCATTATTTTCAAGTAATGGCAATAGTAATGAAGAATCAGAAATAATGGCTTCCATGTAGAACTTAATATCGTTCTGCGTAGCACCGACTTTTACCAAAGAATCATAGTAAAGCTGTAATGCTTCAGGTCCTGAAAGCTTTTGAAATTGCTGGATTGTCACTCCTACTAATGGCGCAATATTTTCAAAAAAATCAACAAGCGGTCCACCACCAGATTGCTGAAAGTCACCGATACGGTCTTGCATGTCTTTCATTTTGTCTGCAAAGGATTCAATTGAAATACCGGCTGTGACTGCGCCTTTAGAGTAATACTGAAAATCACGCATTGATGTGTTTGCAAGCTGTGAGAACTTCTTAATCTCATTGCCAGCCTCAATAGTTTGGGTGGCAAATGCAGCTATCCCACCAATTGTGATTCCTGCTGCAGCAGCACCAAGCGCTTTAATTGCTAAAGTACCAACATTCATTCCACTTTCAATTTCTTTGCCTGATTTTTTTGCTTGACGGCCTGCTTTATCCAGGCCTTCCATATAGTTACCAAGCTTTACAACCATATCCAATGTAAGGCGACCTAGTGAGTTTGTAGCCATAACTTTTCCTCAGGCAATAAAAAACCCTGCAAATGCAGGGTTTGGGTATCTTGAATTGATTTATTTAACGGTAAACACCAAAAAAGCAAAGACCACTACTATTATCAAAAACCATGTGATGTTTTTCCACATAGAAATATCTTTTATTTCGTTATCGACCAATTCGCTGTTAGTTTCTCTTATCTTACTATCAACTTTGTTAACAATTTCGTTATGCTCGTGTGCCAAGATTTGCTGCTCTTCTTTGATAAATTTCAGTAAAACGTTTTTACTATCAGTATCTAATTTATCTGCAAATTCTAGTAATTCATCTTGTGATAAGAGTGCGGCTCTAGCAAGCGAAACACCATCGGTATTTGATATTTCTTGAGTTCTTTTTGCTTTAGCCCTAACAATTTCTTGGGCTTTAGCGCGGGTTATATTTCTATGAACATCAACACCAAAGACAGTTCCGATTTTATCCACGTTCACTCCACGCAAATTTATAATTCAGGACAAGATACTAATTTATGCACAAAAAAACCACTCCGAAGAGTGGTTTGCTTTTAAAAGTTATATCGAATACCGGCTTTGTAGGTTACGCCATCATAGTCGCCAATATAATTTGAATAGTAATCATAGTCGATCCCACCATGGTGTGAGCATGTGCCTGATCCCGTGCTATCACTCCACGTTCCGTCATTACAGCGTGTTTTACCACCTTCTGAGATATCCCAAGACCATTTATATCCAACACCACTATATACAGAAAGATTAGGAGTAGGTGTATATCCCAACTCCAAACCAACTGGCAGCGTCCAATAGGTAGAATTATCAAACCCATCGGCTTCTAAAATACTCACCCCTGTACCCACGGCTGCTAACGCATAAAAGCCATTAGCATTGATCAGGTTTAAGTGTCCCCCGAATGAAAATTCGTATGCGCTACCATCGTAATTATCACTCTGTTGATATTCAAACTTACCCCAATAACCATTTCGGTGTGGAGTTGATGAAATCCCGATACCAAAACCCTTTAGATCTTCATTAATATCATTTGCAAATTTACCGTTCTGAGCTGAATACTCAAGCATTAACGAAGCATTAAGCGCTGTCTCGTTTTTATATCTTGCTGGTTGCAATGGTGTGTATTGTGTTTCCGCTACTGGGGCTTCATAGTTACTCATTGGTGCAGGTGCACCTTGCTGAATCACTAAAGGTTTATTCGCTAAAGCCAAAGATGAAATTAAAGATAAAGTACCGATTGTTAATATTTTTTTCATATTACCCCCTTGAATTAAGGTGATAAATTACTCAATTTATTAAAAAAAGTCTATACAGGTAAAAGAAAACCTCCCGAAGGAGGTTTATGTTTTTCATTTAAGCCTATAATCTAATGATATGCGCTCAGCAGAGCTCAAGTGCCATTGAAAATATTCAGTTCGCTCTCGCTGCTTTTTTAAATCTTCTTTATCAATAAAGTGATATGCAAACATTGCCCCATCTACAAAATGGTCGTGAATAGCTGCAGCCATATTAGGGCTTATTGCTCTTATTGGTTCACCAAACTTTTTCCACCATTCGCGAATCCAAAGCATGTGCCATGCCAAACCCTGCACATTGTTGTGATAATTTTTATCTATTTGGATTAAATTATCTTGCTTGGTTGAAACACGAGCCTTTAATTCCATTGTCTCCAGATAATGCACCGCCTCGGAAAAATGAATTGCCAAAAGCTCTGCATAACGTGGAATTTTAAAGTGTCGATTATGACGCGCCCACATTTCAGCAAAGATTTTACGTTCACCCTGTGATCGACGAGCCACAATTTCATGAAGCAGGGCTTGCTGTTCTGGTGAGATGGATTGGCGACTTTCAAGCTGCTTAGTAACGACTTCACGGTCAAGCACATCCAAAACCCATTTGCGGAATTGTTTGGCGATTGCCGTTCTTGAAAGCATTGCTATTAAATGACAGCCGCGCAAAGAAAACACTCGAACCTCACGAGCTTGACCCTGCAACGTCAATTTGACGTTACGGGTCATACTTCCTGTGAATTCATCTGAGTTGCGCTCAAAAATCTTATTGACTGCATCTTCACGCGAATAACCTAGAGCTTGACCAAGCTCACGTGAAGTAATCCATACTTGATTGTCCTGCTGAACAGGTGTGAAATTTACTTCTTTAAAACTTAATGCTAAACTAGACATGTGTTTACATCCTTAAGTGATGGCAACTGAACCTTGTGATATGTGAGAGTTGAACAAGGTTTTTTTGTGCTTGTTGATTTCATGCTTTCGCACTCTCTTTGTTTAAAAACTCTTTTATGGCTTGGTTGATAAGCCAATTGATTGAACGATCCTCCTTTTTACCCTTTAATTTCAGCTTTTCATGATCTTTATTATCTAAAAACCGCATTTTGTATTGTTGGCCTTTCTGATTAATACTCATGTTGTCCTCATAACATCATTTAGGTACGTTTCTATATTGTACCTCTTTTATGTCATTGTCAACATCAAAGAGGTACTTTATTATAAAAATATCTAATATTTTTCTGGCTACCCTGATGAGTGAAAACCAAAAAGAACCACAATATAAATTGCGTTGGTCTGAAGAATTGAGAGATAAGGTTGTTGAGTCCGCAAAGTTGCATAGTCGCTCAATTAACGCTGAAATATGTACTCGTCTTGAGGAAAGCTTTAACCAAACAAACCTAGTTGCCTCTGATCCTTATAAAAGAATGCTTATGGCTAATATTGCCATGATTGTTGCAAGTGAAGCAGATAATCCTAATCCATCCTTTACCAGAGCCATGGAGCGCATCACTAAAGCAATTATGATTGATGAGAAATATCTTTTTGATATTTACAAAGAATTAAAAAACCAAGAAAAGTAAGTTAACGCTGACTAAATACCAGATCTAGTCTTTGCTTCCAGAGCCTCAATTTGAGGCTCCCGATATGATGCTCAAATCTGAGAATCATGATATGCAAATTCTCACATCAAGCTCTGCAAATTTGCAGATCACTCCTCAAATATGAGGTTTAAAAAAAGCACCCCAAGGTGCTTAAATCCCTTTTTGCATCATCTCATCTACCGTCAAAATTTCATCTTCAGGCTGGTCTTCGTGCGGCATAAAAGAAATTGCTTTAATGTCTTTGGCACCTTTAGATGCCAAGTATGTTGCTGACAAATTTCCAAAGCCTTGCTCAACCCTTCGACCGATAAACAAAGAGCCTCTCCGCATACGATAAGCCCACCAGATCGCAAATTCCTCAGAACTTACTCGCTGTTTTGCTTCTTCAATGGTTCTTCCACCGATTCCGTTGATGACGAGCTCGCACCAGAATTCTTCTGATTCAAAATCCACGACTTTCCCGAGAAATCATTCACCTTTTCGGAAGCTGCATATAGTGAATTCAAGAATTCAGGTGGTACATCTCCGGTTTCCTCAATCGATTCAAAGAATTTTTTAT
The DNA here is from genome assembly GCF_013419235.1 of Acinetobacter sp. YH12098. Classification (NCBI taxonomy): domain Bacteria; kingdom Pseudomonadati; phylum Pseudomonadota; class Gammaproteobacteria; order Moraxellales; family Moraxellaceae; genus Acinetobacter; species Acinetobacter sp. YH12098. Next base: position 57,440 of record NZ_VPAO01000014.1, on the reverse strand, counting down.
CTTCTTCTGTGTAGATTGAAGCAAATACAAAAGATCGCGTCACATGATCAAGAGTGGCAGTTGTCTTGTCTTCCAACCCCCATTCATTAATCGCTTTCACTCTTTCATTATGCGAAAGTTTTTTTACAAGGATCTCACCACTGTATTCCTCACCCTTATCATCTTGGAATGAAACAGGCATTTCAACAAAAGACCCAACCCCTGCCGCTTTGCGGACAGAGGCAAGTGTTAATTTATTTTTTTTAGCCATGTTTTAAGGCCCTACAGGTGGGATTGTGCGAATTGTTTCATTCACAATAGAAGTTTTCTTCATTGGGAATTTGTAGCCAACAAATTGCCCTTTCACGAAAGTCTTTTCAGCTAACTTAAGATAACCTTCCCAAACCCACCAAGTGCGAGAAGGTGGCAATGTAACCGCACCGCCTGCGACCTCTGGGGGAGCATCCGAATTGCTTGAGCCTAAATACCAAGTGACTTTTTTACGTGGTGTGGTTTTTGAAAGTGCAATCAGTTTTAAGTGAGATGAGTTTTCATCATCAAGATCAATTGATAGCGACCCTTCACCCGGTGTTTTCTTACCCGGATCGAAGTTATCTTCTTCATCGTCAAGACAAGTCACATCAATATCTTCTTCAGTGTCTGTACCTAATTCCAATTCTTTTGCACACTGAACCGATTCAACTGCGGTCGCACCTTCTTCGTGGTAATACAACTGTGATTTTTGAACTTTAATACGCGCCATGAGTAGCTACTCCTCAATTTTTTGGCATAAAAAAACCACCTTTCGGTGGCATTGGTTTGGAAATAATTTGGTTATTCAAATAGGCATGGCTATCAGATGAAGTAATCAATCCTCATCGAGCATCCACATCTTTGGAACAATAATCTTGGTAATATTATCTGGAAGGTCAACCTTGAAATCGCAAGCAATCGCATATCCAGATTTCACATTCATTTCATGCATGTATTCAAGCAGCTGAGCGAGTGATTTGCTAGTGAATGACTTTTTACACTCAACTGGAACAGTTTCACCCTCAAGCTCTGCAAAAAAATCTGGGCGCTTCCCACTTGCCAACGGTTTCCCTTTTACTATTTTTATTCCATTTCTCTGCCCATATATTTTCACCCAGCTGTGAACCACTGAATATTCATCTTCTCCAAGTTTCTTTTCTGGTGAGACAGAAAGCTTGTAATTGAAAATACAGGCATCTTGCACAGCCATTCGCAGCATTGAGAATGTTACAGATTTACCATCATCATTTTTTTCTGTAAATTTCAGCAAGCTAATCATTGTCTCAAAATCTTGCTCTAATGATGCATCATAAGCATGAGCCAATACATCAGCAAATGTGAAGTTTGCACTATCATTGTCAGTTATCTTAGAATTAATATCAGTCATTTTGTTAGCCTTAATAACATTATGATTAAAGCTCGTTTTGTGCTTCCAACACTTATCGGGCTTGTTTTTTTATTATACCATAATCAATGATTTAGGCATAAAAAAAGCGCCCTTTCGGACGCTGTATAAAAAATTAAATTAAATTATGTTTCAGACCACCAATTCATATCCCAACCTCGGCCATGTAATTTGGTCTCGGTATCGATACTATCGGGATGCTTTCCGTTGTAATAAAACCCTGCTTTTTCAAGCAATTTACGAGCTTTTAAACGCAAATCTTCCGCTTCCTTAGGATTGGAATGCCAAATCACCATTTGATATGTGTCGTTTTCATCGATCGCACCACAATCAATTGTGTTTTCAGGTTCTGAGCCTATGCCTTGAAAAACCAAATATGGAACCGCTGTGCCAATGTCAGCTTGGCCTAAAAAGACTCGATCTCCGAATTTTGATGCTAAATAAGTATCCGCTTTTATGGTTTTGGCGATTGGAGCTGTCATGTGATTTTGCCCTTCTTAATTGCATTCTCAATGCTTTTCATAAAATGCTTATTAAACTCATCCGTTACCACCTGAATGTTCTCCGCTAGAGCTGGGCGCATGAAAGGAGTGGCTGGAACTTTTGATGTACCAAACTCAATGTAGCGCCAGTACACAGTTTCACCACCCGGTAAGGCAGCTAACTTTGCTCGATCAGTTTTTGCGTTTACAGCTGCGCCACCCAAAACACCAACGCGCATTCGAACAGTATTTAAATCACGGCTTTTACCATTTCTGATGACGATGTTTTCGGTGATATTTTCTCTAGTTACCGGATCATCAATTCTTGAAGCACCAACCTTTGCGGCAAATTGAACAAGCTGCATGGCCTTTCTAGCTGCAGCTCTGGCTCTTTTATTTACCGCTTTTCGATCTTTAAGCACATCAAGATTGCGCATGAAATCATCCATGCCTTCAAGTTTAAAATCAACAGACATAAGCACCTCACATGGTCGAAAGCATGAAAGTCACCGACTCGTAACCTGTGTTTGTATCTTCAAGCGCTTGGCTATCAATTGAGTAGGTTTTGCCCTTGTAAATCACACGCATGGTCGTGTCGATATCTTCTCGGTAGCGGATCTTTACACGTGCAACGACTTTAGAATTACTTGCTTGTGCTGCAATTAGATCCTTACCTGATAAATGGGTGACTTTGGCCCACAAAGGCATGAAATCGACCCATTGCTCAGGAATTGGATAGCCATCTTCGTCGCGACCTGACGTAAAGTGTTGCACCATGATTCGATGGCGGAGTTCGCCAGCGTTTTGGGTCATAAAACCTCCTAAACAGCAGTTGGCTTACGATATGGATATAACAAGGCTTGCACTGGCATAGGCAGATAATTACCGTTCAGTGGTGCATCTGATTCAGCATTTCGATATTTATCCCAATACCCGCAAAGCATTAAAATTGCTTGGTGAATCGCTTTCGGATATTCAGACTCAAATTCATCTGTGATGTAATTTTTAACAACACTATCAGCTGCGTCCAAATATCCCTGTAACATCATGTCGTTTGAATCATCGTCATAGCGCAAATGCTCTTTAAGGATGTCTAAATCAACAATGCTCATTCATCACCCCACTTCTTTTGCGCTAATTTAAAGTTTTCATGGCTAAATTCACCCGAATGATCTTTTTCGCAGTGCCATAATGAGCCTTTATGCGTCACAAACTGGCCTAATTTATACTGGTTTTCAGCCTTAAAAACGCCTTGATATTGGCCTTTTTGGTCTGAATTTTCGGTATTTTGCGGCGTATTTGGTGCAGATTTGCCAAAAGGGTCATCCATCTGGTCGCGCTTGGATAATGCTTCAAGCGAATAGTTCTGCTGTTGCATGTAAACCGTGTCACCGCCCACCAAAGGCTCTAAATTGAACTGTTGACGCGCTTCATTTGGAGTAAAGATTGAAGCCTTAACTCCGCGTTCCTGAATGCCCATTTTTGTTTCTTTATCCATGCGGAGAAGAGAATCAACATCAAGGAATATTTCAAGGCCACGCGCTTTTAAGTCAAATGCATCATCAAGCAGGTTTTCAATAGCTTCTACCGGGCTTTGTAGACAGTCAGAAAAATAGATTTCATTCAAATCGCCAACCTTTTGCCCTGCCGGAATTGTTCCATGGCCCACCTTAAACGCTGGCACATGTAACACTGAGCAAATAATTTCATTCGACATTTTCAGTTGCTCAATCGTTTGAGTATCCGAAGCTGTCATGCTGATTGGCTGATATTTCAAATCATCACCCAGTACCGCAGTTTTACCGATGTTTTGGCCTGTATAGTTCGCATTCCATGATGCACCGATGGCACGTGCTTTATCTTCTGAAATCGCACCAGGTGCAACCAAAATACCGCTTGGCCGGCTCATATTCCCAAAAGAAGTTTTGGAGTTTTTTAGAATATTTAAACCGAGCCCTGCTGAAATTCCATAAGCAGTAATGGCAGGAATACCAACCAATGGATGGTAAAGGCAGTTTTCACGATCATGGATAATCTCGGAGGCTGGAACAACAACAGACTCTGTGCCATTCAGCCGATCAATCCCAAGCTGGTAAAAGACTTGCCCATCATCACTAATCAGTGGTTTTGTTTGATCTGGATTTAAAATAACAATTTTAACTACCTGCCCAAATACATCACGCACCTTAAATCCGTATGCATTACCACGGAGCTTTCGACAGATCATCCAGAACTCTAAAAACTGCTGCCAGTTCTGGTAATGGTTTGGCCGCTTAAGAACCACCAGATCCTCAGGAATGGGCGCATCAACTAAAATTCCGCCTTTCTGCTTTTTAAGCAAAACACCCATTTTCCCAATATCTTGGGAGATTAAAGAAATACACGAGAAAACTGCTGGATGTGCCGCCAAATCTTCACGAGTCAGCTCATCGTTTTTCTGCCAAGCACCAGAATAAGGCTCGTGTACAAATAAAGAAGTCCACCCTTGGTTTGAATGGACACTTTGCAGTGATTTTTTTCGGAAAAGTCTGTCAAAAATGCCCATCTAAACCGCCTTATTTTTGCTCTGTGGTATCTGTTTTGGTCTTGCGAGTCGTCTTTTTAGGTTCTTCGTAAGCTTCCGCCACACCTGTTTTAATCAAAATGTTTGCTTCAAATTCGGTAACTTCAAGCACATCACCTGGATTGGCGTTATGCATAACCTTTAAATATTTAATCTTCATAGACTGTTCCTATAGCTAAACAATTGTGATGCTTAGATATAAAAACAGCCCCTAAAAAGGAGCTGTTTTAGGTCGATTAACCACCTGTTGCATAGTTAAGAAATGCTGCAGCAATCGGACGACGTTTAGCCCAAGTGATGAATTTCTCAACACGTACCGCAAATTTGTTTTCTTGCCATAAGTGGTGAGTCGTACCACCATCAACCAAGGTTGCTTGATCAGAGTAAGACACATCCACACCACCATCCTGAGCAAGCAGGATTTCAGAAGTTTTCACAAGAATGATCTTGTCGCCTACTGCCTGCGATGTGATGACCGGGATACCCATTAATGTACGGGTGCCGCGAAGCGCCATACCTGTGAAATAGCTATTGCCTAACGCATCACGCAACAAACTGATTTGTGCGGCGCGTGTTTCAGACATTAAGAAATATGAGCCATCCAATGAAAGGTTGGCTGTCACAAAGCTATTAATAAGAGCTAATAGGTCAGCTTCATATGCTGCCGCAGTTGTGCCTGTGTTCGGGGTTGCTACAACGCCATTTAAAACACCCGCTGGGCGCGTAGTTGATGCAGCCACCGCATCAAGGAAAGTATTATCAATAAGCGTTTTTGATGCTTCAATAAGATCATCACGTACCAAAACATCTACCGCTGGATCAGAACGTCGCATTAATTCCTGCGTATAAACAGTAATCGCCGCAAGCTTGTGTTCTTTAATTTCCACTTCGCCATAGGTTGGGTTGGTTAATGGCTTAGCCGCACCTTCACCCACCCAAGCAGCAGTGCCGCCTGTTAATTGGCTTGGGATTTTTGAGTTGAACGGCACATTACGGAAGCCTGTAAGTTGGTCAAATACGGTTGCAGCACGGAGCATGTCAACAAATTCACCAACCAAGCGGTTTTCTTGCACTAATGCAGATGCAAAACCAACGTCTGTTGTAGTACCGAGTGTGGCTTTTGTCACCAAGTCCTGAACTTCACCACCAAAGCCCATTTGCTTAGCCATGTCTACTGGTGAAATGAAGTTGCCGTTTTTGGCTGCCAATTGTGAGCAAAGCTTTGCACGTGCGTATTGTGCAAAACCAACACCTTTGGGCAGGTTTGATTCCACCTGAATGCGTGGTACTTCTTTTTTACCTTCAGCAGTATCTTTTGCTTCCTGCTCAGACTCACCTTTTGTAGCCGTAGCAGATTTTGCAGCTTTTTCCGTTTCTTCAATTTGTTTGCGGACACGAGCAATATTCTTTTCAATTGCTTCAATTTCTTTTTCAATTGTTTGAATTGAGGCTTCAGTTGCATCGTCTGGTGTTTGACCTGCGTCCAATGATTTAGTCATATGACCTTGCAGCTCTAAATTTTTAGCAGCAAGAGCGTCAAGCAGCTGTTTTAAATATTTATTCATACTAATTTCACTCCACCCTTTGCTGGGCAATTCAGTTTTACGACAATGTGTTTTTGCTCAGATGAATCGCCATCTGCAGCGGGTTGCTGAGGTTCATTGCCCAACGCGGCTTTGTATTCCTCAAATGCTTTTGCGTAATCCACGCCCGCTTCACGGTTGCACGGTGTGGTTACAAGTGACAGCTCAATAAGTTCCCATTTATTGAACTTAATGCCGCCACCTTGAATAAATTCGGCACTTTCCCAATCAGCGTTAAAGCCAACTGACAGTCCGGTAATTAGTTTGTATTGGACACTTTGGAAAGCTTCATCCACACGCTCTTTGAGCTTCCCCTCTTCTTTGATTTCAGGAATGTAGAATTCAACTTCGATCGTGTTTTCAAGAACAGTGATTTTCGTTACGTAACCAACCACTAATTTGCTGTCGTGGTGCAACAGAAGTGGTACTGGCAAGGTAAACTGCACACCGCTTGGCACCATGATGTCCTTTACGCGATCAGGGTTGCTTGTGCTTGCTGTGCCGGTAAATGTGCGAGTAGTTTCATCAAAACTCTTAATTTCAAATGAGCTGAAATTTTTAAATAAAGCTCCCATTGAGGCTTTCTCCCAAAATGAAAAAACCTCCAAATAAGGAGGTCAATAAATTGCATATTTCTAAATGAAAAAGACGTTGTATTCTTTTTCGGCCTGTTCCGGATTCATTGACATCAAGGCCACCGCGTTGAACGTAGCAATCAATGGGTCAATCTTCCCGACACCTGATTCCTGTTTGCTGATCATCATACCGTTACCCTTCACGACAGCACGTGCATTCCCTACACACCAAGTCATTAAGCCTTGTCCGGCATGGTAAAGATTACCTTCAGCTAATTTTCGCTCTGTGGTGAGGATATAGCCCATCAATTTAAAACCTTGAGCTACTGCAATGAGCTTGTCTTCAGGAATACCAGCGTCAAGCAAGCCATCTAAAAGACCACCCAAACCAAGTGGATCGAGTCCAATTTTGTCGAGCTTGCCCGAGTCGAAGCATTTCTTTGCAATGGCGGCTAGTTGGTCAATGTCATCACCGATACGCTCAACAATGGTCAGGCTGCCTTCTTTTTCATAATCGGCATACTTTGGCGCATTCTCTTTCCGTCGCTCAACTGCAGTTTTATTGCACCAGGCATGATTCCAGAGCCACCATTTACGGCTTTTGTTATGTCGACCAAGTACAGCAAAGCCAAGTAAATCGTCCAGCCCACCACCATCAATACCGCAGGTGATGACATCTGATTGCTCGATCAATTTATCCAGTGTGAATTGTTTAGATTGTTGTAGCCAATATTCAGCACCAGCCCAACGGTTAGCACGAAGGTTTAGGCCAATTGGTACATTTAAATGCTTTGCTAAAAAGTCACGTAAAGATTCTTCGCCTGCATCTTTGACCTTTTCAAACTCATTAATCAGGTAATCAAGATCAACCGATGCACCCAGGTTTGGATTGGTGACATAGAAGTTTTCAGGTTTTAAGTGCTCACCTGCCTCAAGCATCCACTCAGGAAACTCGTAAATCAGCGGCAAGAACTGAGGATTAACCTTCACACCGTCCCGAATATCACGCGCATAGTCCAGCAATTGCTTGAACACACCGCATGGTGTTTCATCTGACATGGTTGACAGGTAAATCACACAACCTTCGGGCCGTGATGCAAGGCCGCCCTTTGCTTCACGAAACATCGATTCAGCGTTTGAGCGCTTTCCAAACAACCAAACTTCGTCAATTAGAATGATTGAAGCCTTTTTACCTGCAGCAGCGTTACTTTCCGCAGCAATCACTTTTAAGGTCGCATTCGTACCCAAATGGGTGACTGTTTTAGTGTGCTCAGACACATTGAACATTTCCTGAAGCTCAGGGTCTGCTCGAATAAAGTCTCGAATTGGATTAAAACTATTGTCCGCGACCTCTTTTGTGGGTGCCAACAGAATAAGCTCAGCCGACATACGATCATTTAAGATCAAGGCCACCATCATAATGCCGGCCGCAATCGTCGACTTGGTGTTTTTCTTGGAGATCAATAGGAAGAATTCACGGATTAACCGCTTCTTCTGCACCGGGTCGTAGGCACCAAAGATTGCCCGGACAAATTCAATTACCCAATCGAGTGTGACTTCACCCATTTTTGGGCTACCCATCACATCGACCAAAATTAATTCTTTAAAAATCCGCTCTGCTACGTCCGCCACTTCTGGGAAAAGCGGTTCACATGGCATTAGGGATTTTTTTGCGACAATACGTTCCTCCCAGTCTGGAAGAGATGTCGACCATTCTGAGAGTATTGCTGACATAAAATCAACTTCTCAACTGTGAGCCCAATGTTCCAAACTTCCCGCCTTGAGTGGCTTTTTTGGCTTCATCGGCTTTAGTTTCTTTCTTGCCTTTTTCAGCAACTTTGCCGTGGAAATATGGAAGGGCTGCTTTTGCTGCATCCATTCGCAATTTCATATCTTCAACCGGATCAGTCCAAATCTCTTCTAGAAATTTGAGCGGGTCAGCACGATTGCCAGCAGTTTCAATGTCTTTTTTGGTGATAATTGGTCGCTGTTCTGGTTTGGCATCAGCTTTAACTTCGGTGTTAATCTTAAGCCTTTCAATGTGTGCAATCACATCAGGGTCTTTGGCTAATCTCGATCCAGCTTGTGAAGCTGATTCAGGACTGTACCCCGCGAAAATAGCGGCTTGCTTGTTATCTGCACCATCATGTTTAGATTGGGCAAATGCCTTCTTTTTTGCTGTTAAAGCCATGTACCCTCCTTTAACATATTTGTGTGGGACAATTTTTTTTGTAAGTGGGTTGGCTGGTGGTCAGGATTTTTCAATCGTTTTTTAACAATTTGGCTCCCCCCACCATCGGGAAATCAAATCTCCCACTTACCAACCGATTGAATCTGTTTCTGTTTAACTGACATGGTTCTTCTTTCATCACTCATAATCCTTTCAATGCATTCTTCTTTAGATGTTTCCATGATATGCACTGAGGATGGTTGTAGCTTAGAGACCCACCAGCGCCGCTGTGCTGGAGTTGAGCCTGTAAGAATGAGATAACCACTCTGATTGTGCTTAGACATCTGTAGCAACAAGCTATTGCGCTTCCTGACAGCTAATGCAAAGTCTTGCTTATTACCTTTGTAGATTGGCTTACCACCAATGTCAGCAATCATCTCATCTAAGTCGAGGACCACATCATTAGGCTTGGCATGCTCCTTCACCCATGTAGACTTGCCCGAACCTGCACAGCCGAACACGATTGTTAAGCGAGGTATTGGCCCTAACCAGTCAGGCATGAACACGTATGCTGTACTGTTCTTTGACCCTGCTTCTTCACGTTGCTTGATAGATGAGTGACAAGACATGCATAGGCTTTGGTGGTTGTCTGTATTCCAGAATAGATCTTGATCACCACGATGCGGTTCAATGTGATCGACCACCTTAGCTTCAGTTACTCTATCTTGCTCCAAGCAGTACACACACAATGGATTGCGCTGTAAGAAGCTTAAGCGATACTTCTGCCACTTGTACCCATATCCACGCTCTGCCGTGGTCTTGCTATCACGCCATGAATCGCTGACCTGCTTGATTGACTTTGGTGCCTTCGGTGTCATCGCCTGCAGTTTGGTTTGGAGTCTTGGGAGTTTCATGAATCAAGGTACTCATGTTGACTTGGCTCGTCCTCGTCGGGATTTAGCTGAAGCAACAATTCCTGTATCTGACCGCTCTGTGTCACCACTATCTGAATTAGCTGATTGTTCTGCTGCAACACTTGGTTGTTCTGCTTTACGATCTCGGTTAGTAAGTCGAGCAATTGCTTTTGTGATGGATTCTTTGGAGCTGTCATACATTGCCTTTAGTTTTAGTCTGCGTTGTTCACAACCTTCACATGCCATAGTTATTCCCTCAAATACATCAAATCATCCGGCACAGTTAAATGCACATGCAGCTGAGTCACAGCAAAGTCATGCACATAATTCAAATACTCGGTCATTTGCTTAACTGTCGCCTTGGTTGTACTGCAAAGCCTGATGACCTGTTCACCGATAGCCTTATACTCATCTGGTTCGGTTTGCTTTACCTTAGCAATGGCATGACACATTTCACCAAACTGCTGGTCATCTCGACGATAGATATAAATCAGAAACTTCTTCTTGAACTCGTAATGGAGTGAATCTTCATCCTGACCAGTCTTTCTTCTAATCTCACCAATCCATTTCCAGTAAAGCCTATTCTGCGCTGCTGACCGTTCATCTGGTGTTTGATTGATCCTCACCACCAACGGCTTACCCTCATTAATCGCCTGAGTGTAATTGGTGTGCATATAGTTAATGGCTTTGGTGATGTCGGCATGACTCTGGATAGGAAACACGGCTTTTTGCATTTCCTATCTCCACACTGACCTAATTACACACTTGCAAACAATCGGTAGCCTTCAAGCTCCCATAGTTTATTTTCTGCTTGTTTTGCAGCATTGCCTTTAGCTAAACGCTCACCAATATCAGCATTAAAATTTTCTTTGCTTACACATGCACTAAAACCTGTGGCTAAGAAAAACTTGCCATTAAGGAAAGCATGCACAAAAGTTGAAGTTGTATCGCCCGGCTGCTGTACGGTCACGTAGGTCACACGATCCATAAGGGCATCGATCTGATCTTTGGTCACACGTGGTGCAACGGCTTTTTCTTGAAGTTCTTGTTCAGTTACTGCTTTTGACATTTTCTTCTCACAAAAAAAGAGCCACATGGCTCAGTTAAAAAATCTCTTTATTTGTTTGATTCAACATCCGATTCACTCTCACCAGCCACTGATCAAACATTGCTTCACTCTCTTCCCGATTACCCAATTCAAAACGATCAAACGCAGCATGGCATTTAAAACAAAGGGGAATGGTCTTACTATCATCAGCCTTGATTCCGCGCCCTTTACCGTCACGGCTTGAATTTGAATGAGCCGCTTGTGAGTTTGGATTACCACAACGCACACAAGGTAGCTTTCTAATCTCAGTCAATCGCTTCGGGCTACGCATACAACACTTCACGTAAATTTTTAATTCGCTCTTTCAGCTTAATCATGATGCCATCAATCGTTAGCATCTCTGCCCGCGTCAAACCAGTGCGACTCAGATTCTGATACTTTGACAGCTCAGCACTGCAAAATTCTAAGTCTTGTTTCGCTTGTACTTTGTCTGTCATGGAATCACCAATAAGAAAAGAAAAACCCCACCAATAATGCATATTGAGCGGGGTCTTGTGTGCCGTAATACGTTCGGCAAAAATGCCACCGAAGTGACGAGGGTCAATTAATCTCTTTCAAACAACTACGACAAACCTTTATCTCATCGCCATCAATCGTGTGGTCAATTTCAACCGCACCATGAAAGCCGAATAAGCATTTTAAAAATTGGAGCATGTGAATCTCCTGAATATTGGTGGGCCCGATCAGATTCGAACTGATTATCTCCCCGTTATGAGCGGGACGCTTATACCACTTAAGCTTAAGGCCCATTGGCGCGCCCAGTAGGATTCGAACCCACATAAGTCGGAATAGAAGTCCGATGCATAATCCTTTCTGCCATAGGCGCATTGGGTGGCGGTAATCAATTTAAAAACCACTAGAAATTAATAGGAACCGCCATAGGTGCCCTGATATTGCTTACACAAAAACATTTCTCAGGGCATTAAAACCCGCCAGTTTGAGCATCGACTGGAATCCAGTCCAGCATCTCGGAATCCAAGATTCTAGGCTTGGCGGGGTAGCGTGCTTCAAGGCTAACTTATGCGTTAAGAGCTTGCCAATTCTCACAGTAGACACTCGCCTTTTTAGGTGGTCAATCCAAGGGTGGGATTTATTCAAATCTCGACACCCATCTATGCACTTTGCTGACCAATGCAAAGCGTCTATCTCTTTTTGGTATCAAGGACTGATAGATAACCTTCAGGCAACAAAAAAGCCCACCGTTTGGTGAGCTTCTTCTAGGCTTAACTGACACACTTTGCATTTTGCCTTATGCGCTAATACCGCTTTGTATCTAGGGGCTAAGGGTCGCCATTTCATTGTTCCCTTTCGCATCACGTAATCTCGCTCATGGCGTTTTGGCTTTCGTGAATATCCTTTATCAGTAGTGCGACTTACTTACACTTCGCACCACTATACCATGAATTTAGCAGATGCCTTGATCAAGGTCAAATACTATTCACTTTTTTGTATGCAATAAACCCATAGCGGCAGTGTAATGCTGCAAGTCCGCATTTCACATCAAATTTTGCGTCAATGCCTGTACGCTTTTCGCTACACATTTGCGCCCATGAGTTACCGTAGAAATAACGACAAATGATTGCATCCATCCACTCGTCCATGATTTCACTTTGGCCTTGCATGTCCAGAATCAAACGCTGTACTGCTCGCGCTTCATTGTCATCAATCAAACAAGTAATGTTGCTTCGTGTGAGCTTTGGCTTTTCGCTATCAAGAAAGTGAGCTGCAATAATTTCCTTCTTTTGCTGCTCGGTCAGTTTTGCAATCTTTTGCTTAACAACCGCCTGATCCATAGCAACAGCAATCGGATTGACGCTATTGCCACATACACCAGATACGCTATTCATCCATGCCCCAAATTGATAAAGCCATTCTTCCAGTGAGTATTTCGACCAGTCCACCGCCTGCATAATATTTTGAGCCTTAACCATTGCATTCATCCCTATTCCCCTAAATCTCTCTAATCTCTAAACCATGAACCGATTTCATCAAGTGCTTTTTCAAGCGGTAAACTGGCAAATTCCGCGTCATTTTGCTTTTGACATCCTCAACGACCAGTTGCCCTTTTTCTTGATAAACAAAATCTGCGACATACTTCACTGCTGGCTTGCGTCTTGGCTCACTTTCAAACTTTACCGCCTCAGCCAAAATGAATGCCTTTTGCAGTTCTAAGTTCTTGATTTCCCCTGCACGCTCCAACAGTGACAAATCCCGATAACGTCTCGCTTCTTTCTGACTATCGAAAGTGATGCCGTTAAGCACCACCTTCTTGTTGTTGTATTTAGTCACTATCACCTCGCTTCACACCAATAACTTTCCGCTCATGATTTACAACTGCACCACACCCAAAGCATTCAGCTTTATCGTCATGGAACATCGAAGTTGATATGTGTAAGCAATTTTCTATTTTTTCTAAATCACCCTTGCGAACAAACTTTGCCGCAAATCCCTGACCAGCCATAACCTTGGTGTCCATGTCATCAAACCACCACAGGAACATCCCGCAACAAATCGCATGAGCTAAATGATGCTCTCCTGTTTCGGGGTCTTTCTGCTCACCATGCCACCAAGCGTCTATGTGGCGTTGCATTGCATCGTAATATCGCACCTTAGCGTCAGGAACATGCTTCCAGTTGTTTTCCTGATACTTGGTAGCGCCAAACTCCAAAACTCGAATTACAGCGTTTAGAGAGCCTTTTGGAAGCAATGACATTCTCGGCTTTTGCTTATCGTGTTTTTGTCCAATCATCCCTCAATCACCCTCGTCGTCGGCGCTATATGATTGCGGATATCACTCACATGGTCAGTGCGGTCGTGGTCTGCGATGGCAGCCCTCAACTCATCCAAATCAAATACATGTGTATCTGTCTCATAGGTATCGCAACCATCAGGCGCACCCGCCACAATTTCCCGCATTTGTTCGATTGTTAAGCTCATGCTACTAACTCCTGTAAACGATATTTCCTGCGCATCCCGCGATTCACACGCTCTGCTTTAAACTTGTTGTAAGACTGAAAGTCTTTAAATTTCACATCTGCTTTCATGTAGCACATGCACTTAAACAACTTGTAAACCTTATCTAAAAATGGCTTATGCACATCATCAGTTTCTTTCTCCAAGCCTTTCCATCTGCGTTTAAAACCGTGCTCATCCGGCACTTTTGCACCACTGCCACCAAGCTTGAATTGATCGTATGTCATGGAAGGAACATCAAACTGCACTGCTGACGTTTGAATGTCTACTGGGTCGTCCTTGTGGTAGTAATACGAGTCCATACCCACAAAAAACGCAGTGTCGTCCACCATCAAATCCCACAAAATTGGCACAACAAGATCACCATCGAAATACTCATACATACCCTCGATAATCTGTTTTTTTTGACACACCAGCAGCTTTTAATCTGTCTGATGCTTCGGTTAATTCAACATCATCAAGCGATGACCAAAGCTCATAAGTTTTAGCTAATTCATTTCGATACAGATTGACTGGCTTGTTCGGGTTATATTTCTTATTGCGCTTTTTCATCCCTTCACCCCAAATAGCTGTTTTGCCTTTTCTGTTAAAAAATATCGCGAATCATCACAATGACCACCCAACACTCGACGCACATATCCTGCACGCTCTAAGCCTTTTAAGTACCTTTGCGCGCTTCTCAGACTTAAATCAGGCAATACTTGTTCTCTCAATTCAGAAGTTGATGCGACTGGCGTAGTTTGAATGGCTTGCAAAACCGCAATAACGCGCTCAAAAACCACAATTTGATTTACTTCGGTTTTATTCTTCACGCCCCACCTCCTAACACCGCGCCAAATTCACCAATCAACCCAAGCTGCTCCTTACACCACATTTTTCGAAATTCTTTTTCTTCTTGACCAACTTGCGTCACAGCCAAAGTTTCAAACATCGCTCTACCCGCAGACTTTGCCTGAAGCATGTTATTTGGATCGCAATTCAATTCAGGACTAAGCACCGCATTACTGAACTGTGATAAGTATTCGAGTCTGGTCACACCCCACCTCCTACTTGCTTATCCATAAAACGCACCGCATTCGGCAATGGTTTTTGCTCAGCCTGCAAAGCCGCTTTGTATTCATCAAAGTTGTCAAACGGATCAACGTGCTGCATCTCGTAAGATTCCCAAGGCTGAGGCTCTTTCACTTCCTCTGTCATCTTGTTTACATTTGGCTTAATTAAGTCTTTGATTTTTGCTAAAGCTTCTTGAGCTACAGTCTTATACTTCAATGCTTCACTCTGGATCTCAGCTTTGGTCTGTTTGTGTTCAAGTAAAGCCTTTGCTTCAGGTGCTGGTAAGAAACCATCAACCTCAGCTTGCTTGATAGCAGCAATCGCCTGATCTTTGTCTGTACCCAGCGAAGCTACATAAATCGGCTTTAAGCCCTGATCTTTGGCTTGAATCACAAGGCGGTCATACGCATCACAAAAGATTTTCTTCGCCTCAGCGCGTTGGTATTTATCACCAGTCTTAACCAAGTCTTCACAACGACTGAATGCTTGAGCCATTTGTTCAGTCCAGATCACTGTTAATTCCTGACCATCAAAACCAATCGACTTTTCAGCAATCGCCCATGCTTCATGTGAGCCGAGCCAGTCATCGGTCTTTGGCTCGCACCAAGAACGGAATTCAGGGATGGTTGGGCAGAAAGTTGAGCGCTGCATCCGCATATAACCGCGCTTAAAATCCTCTTGGCTCAACCCTTGCAGACATTCAACCATTGCATCCGCAATATCTGCAGCAGGAATATCACCCCACTGTTCAGCGTACTTCTTGCCATAAAACGCCTTCATCTTGTTCATCAGGCGAGCCGCGTGTTCAGTTGTAAAAATGCTCATTGCTCGCCCTCCCAAGTAACTGCAGCAAACACAGGATTCACATCAATGATTTCCTGCTGTTCAGATCCGATGCCATACTTTGCGAAAAATGCATCATGGTCATTCATGGTCTTACTGTTTTTTGCTGCAGACGACTGGTAGACGGTTGCTGCAGTCTGCTTGGTTTGCTTTGGCTCAAATAAGCCTTGGTAGTTTCCAGTGATTGAAGTTTTCAAAGACTCGTTGCTGCCATCAAATCCCCATTTCTGGAAATCTTTGTAAATCGCATTTAGAGCATTTTTGGTCAGTTTGGTTTTTGCTGTCATTGAGCGACTAGAAACGTATTGCTCCCAAAGAGAGAAATCACAGAGTTTCGCAAAGGTTGATGCGGTTAACTTAATAACTTCGTCATAAGATAATTTACGAGCCTTGTCTTTGCGTTCAGCTTCGGCTTTTGCTTTTTTCTGTTTTACAAAGATTGGGTAACTGTAAAAATTGGCTTCCAAAGGTTTTTTAGAGCGAAGCGACTTAATTAATAATTCTATAGATATAGTTCTATAAATTAATTCTATTGTGTCTTTACTAGGTAAAGTGGTTACCGCTTTACTAGGTAAAGTAGTGCCCTTTACTAATGGAAGTGCTTTACTAGGTAAAGTGGTACTTTCTTTAGTGAAGTGCTCGACCAATGAAACCTCATTAATCTGGTACTCATTACCCTTTCGACTGTTCTCGCTAACAATAGAAATCACACCTAAATTAAGGAGCTCTTTAAGACCGTTACTCACTGTTTTTGTGCTTAGTTTTTTTGAGCCTGGTAGCTTTCCGCCTTGCAATTGAGAGTAGCTAACATGGTCAGTCACCTTGTCCTTAAAGCCGTTTATACGATCCTCAAGCTCCGCATACACATTCTTTGCCGCATCACTTAAAAATGGACGAACCTCTTGGCGATATAATCGACTAGACATGACATAGCCTTTTTCAAACTTGTCAGCCATTTTTTTACCTTTGTTGAATTGGACAATGTTGTCCTCGTGTTTTTTTACTGCACTCATGCGGCTACTCCCTGCTCTAACCATTTCGCAATACGAGTGATTAGCTTTTGAGTTAACTTAACTTGCGTAAAAACCTTCTCACCTGATTCAAACAATCGAGGTGCAGAAGTCACAACATGCACAAGCTTTTGATCAATGGACTTCTGATAAGCCTGAATTTTTGAATAGTTGTCGCGATATACGACTTTGTGGTCCAGTAGGTATTGCGTTAATTGGTTTTGACCAACCTTGAGAACTTTAGCGGCCTCACGAATCCCTAAAACATTGGTGCAGTCAGCAATGCGATCTAGGCCTTTTGCTTTTGGTTCGAGGATTGCGACTTTTTGAGTAAGCTCAATATTAAGCTTGGCTTGAACTTCAATTGCTTGGAGTAGATGTGCTGGGTTTGTGATGTCGAAAGGCTTTTGCTTTTCTTTTAAAATTGCCAATACATTCTTGCGAACACCTTTCGATTCGCGCATACCGATCAATATGCATTGATCGATTGTTAATTCAAAAACAACCGACTCTGTATTGTTGAAATTCTGAACTACGAAAGTTTCGTAGTTATCACCATCAAGCTCATCAGCCACTCGATTATTAAAATCATTCAATCGAACTGGTTTTTCGTTGAATTGAGTGCGAACCTGATTAATCAAATCAAGTAAGTCTTTGCTTGACATTTTCTGTTCAGAACTTCCGAACTGTGGTAAAATTGGCATGTTCATATTGACTAGACTCCTTATTGAACGTCAGGCTCAGTAGTTCGCGCTACTGGGCTTTCTTTATTTGTGGATGATGTATTCACCGTATTCGTGGTATTACCGAATGCTCTGCTGAGATACTCATGTTGTTTCTTGAACTTCAGGAGCTTCTCAATGGCTGCATCCCGAATCCACTCTGAACGCTTTATGTCGTCCATTGCTGCCAGTGCATCAATCGCCTGCAATGCTTCATGTGTCATGCGGACTGATGTTGAATCGGTCTTTTTCCCATGCACATCAAGAAAACCTAAATCCAATGCTTCTTGCATATCGTCTACTCCCATTGTGGAAAGACCTCTTAAGTCTGTTTGTTATGCAACTTCGCGCACCTTTGGACGACCAGCCTCCAAAAGTTGCGATTTTTTAACTCTGCCCTTTGTGTTTATTTCGATGATTTCTGCGTACTTGGTGCGACCCGAATATTCAGTATTCGGAAGCTCATCACGCGAAATCCATTTGTATAAAGACCGTGGGCTTAAGTTGATCCATGCAGCTACTGTGTAAACACCTCCTGCATCATCAATATATGACTTTAAGTTCATTTTACACCTCTAATGTGAACTTCTAGTTCAACTATATAGGGAACTGATAATTCTTACAAGAACTTTTATTATGAACTTGTAGTACACAAGGAAAATGCTATGACTGATTACCGTATGGAATTTGCGGAAAGGCTTAATAAATCGCTGGATGATATTGGTATGCCTGAGCGTGGACGTGCCACAGAATTAGCAAAACGTTTTGGAGTGACTCCAAAAGGCGCAGGGAAATGGATTAAAGGCGAAGCAATTCCTGAAACTGAAAAAGTTGCTGAGTTGTCAAAATGGCTGAATAAATCAATTCAATGGTTACTTACTGGTGAAGGAAGCGACATAATTGGACGCATAGAAAGCAGCGTTGATACCAACTCTGTTGAAACAGTTGGATATGCACCTTTACTATCTTGGGTACAGGCTGGTAGTTGGACAGACATGGAATCAGTGAATATACAAGAATGTGAAATGCTCCCATTGGTACCAGGAGCAGGAAAGAGAAGTTTTTATTTAGAAGTTCGTGGACTAAGCAATGCGCCTTATTTTGAAGAAGGTGAAAAAATTTGCATTGACCCAGACTGGGCATTAGCAGACATTCACACTGGTGAAATGGTTGTGGTCAGATGTGGTACAGAAGCCACTTTCAAGGCATTAATTGCTGAAACGGATGGGTATTACTTAAAGCCATTAAATCCAAACTGGAGCGAACAGGTCATTCAATTGAAAGATGATTGTGTGCTTGTTGGTAAATACGTTGGCACATTTAAGCCAGCAAGAAGATATTTTTTTAATAATTAGAGCAGCAAACAAAATCATATACCCGCCAAGCGCGGGTTTTTTGTTATCTATAATTTCTTAAAAATTAATAATGTGAACAAAAAGTTCACATAAATGTACTTTTGGTACTTTACTAATGTGAACTATTAGTTCATTATTAACCTCGTAAACACAAAAAAAGCCCCGAACAATCTTGGCGGATGCGGGGCGTGAACTACGGGGTCTATTATGGATAGTAACAAGAAACAAATCAAGTTTGCTGGTGGTGCTATTGCACTTGCAGCATTCATTATTGGTGCATTTTCAATATCACCTGCCTCCACTACCGCACCGATTGATGACAATCAAGTTGTCGTTACAGGCGAAGTAAAGCTTAAGCAAAAACTTAAATTTTGTGCTGAACAATGCCCTGCGCTAATCACTATCGGTGATTACGAAGTATTTGTTGAATATGGGCTTGATGGTGAGTCAATTCGCTATATGGAACCAATGAGCGTCACTAAAGATGGTGTAGAAGTAAATGCATACATTGATCAGGTGGATATTCAAAAGATTAACGCTGCGATTGCTGGGGGTGTGAAGTGAGTATCGATGCTTATGAGTTGGCCTGCCATGTGTGCAGTCTGAGTGAAGATGCAGATTATGACGATGTTGATGCTGCTCTTTGTGACAAATATGGAATGGATGTAGACACTTTTCACAAGCTAATTACTAACCTGCTTCCGCTTATCGATGTTGGCGTGTCTCCATTGACTGGCACTAAATTTAAGGGTTTTTCAAAGATTGAAGATGGTCATGGTTTTTGGTTGGTAAAAATGGAGGTTCCAGCATGAACATCAAAACTAATACTTTAATCCTTGCCCCTGTCTTCCCTGATTTTGAAGTGGTTGAAGACATTGCTATTCAAGATGGCAAGGTTGAATTCACGCTTCAGTATCGCTTCGATTTTATCAGTGATGCGTCAATCGAATGCAGTATGCCATTACTTGAATGCACACAAGGTTTTGCAGTTGGTGATTCAGATCCACAAAACTGCCATGAAATTGATATCCCTGCTTTTAAAGCAATTGAAAACACACTGGTAACTGTAATGAAAACTGATGCTGTGGCAACTAAAGAAGGCAATGAATTTGTCTTACTTCCTGAGCAGTTACGTGCGTTGAATGTGTTGATTGTGGATTGGTGTGAAGAGCAGTTTTTAAAGGAATCTGAACAGCAAGCTAATTACGTTGCGGAAGATATTGCGGAGGAGATTTACGGATGAATGCGAAATTTGAATTAGAAATCGCGGATCAAAACATTGTTGTATCTGCATTTCGCACACCAGGCGGTACTGCTGAATTATTCGAGCGCATTGCTCAAGAAGCGCGTTCACATGTGCCTGATGTGACCACTAAAAAAGGACGAGATCAGATTGGCTCACTCGCTCTAAAAATTAGCAAATCCAAGACTTTTATTGAGAAGTGTGGCAAGGAATTGGTTGCCGAGCAAAAGGCTCAAATCAAGCTTATTGATGATGACCGCATTGCAACTGTTAAGAAGTTTGATGAGCTACGCAATGAAATCTTGGCACCTCGTGATGCTTGGGAACAAGCTGAAAAAGATCGTGTGGCAAAGCATGAAAATGCGATTTTGGTTATCAAAGAGCACTTGCAAGAACTCAGCACTCTTGACTCCTCTTACATCGCAAATCGCATTGAGCATCTAGAAAATTTTGATGTGGATTACACGTTTGAAGAATACGAAGAACAAGCCAAGCTTGCCAAATTTGAAACACTGGAAGTATTGCGCAAAGCGTTAGCAGACCGTGAAAAGCTTGAAGCTGAGCAGGCTGAATTGGAGCGTTTACGCCAAGCTGAACAGGCTCGTTTACAGCGCGAACATGAAGCTCAAATTGCCCGTGAAGCTGCTGAGAAAGCGACACGTGAAGCAGAAGAAAAAGCACGTTTTGAAGCTGAGCGTGTGGAGCGTGAAAAACGTGAAGCAGAACAGCGTGAAGCTAGACTTAAAGCTGAAAAAGAAGCTGCGGAGTTACGAGCTCAACAAGCTGCTGAAACTGAACGTAAACGCATTGAAGCTGAACAATTTGCACAAGCTGAGGCTGAACGTAAAGCAGCTGAAGCGCGTGAAGCTGATGTGGCTCACAAAAAGCAAATCTGTAGTGAAGCGCTTAAAGGTCTGACTGATCTTAGTGTGAATGTTGATCAAGGTAAAGCCATTCTGAACGCAATCAATAAAGGCTTAGTTCCTCACGTATCGATCAAATTTTAAGGAATAAGAATATGAATGCAGTAGCTCAAACAAATCCAGTATTGCCAGTAAATTCACAAACTTCAAACCTTGTGCTTGATCCAGTGGCGATGCAAAACATGGTGTCTTTTGCGGACTTTATGAGTAAAGCAACTATCACTGTGCCAAAACATTTACAGGGACAACCTGGTGATTGTCTAGCGGTAACCATGCAAGCTATGCAGTGGGATATGAATCCTTTTGCAGTGGCTCAAAAAACCCATATTGTGAACGGAAATCTCGGTTATGAAGCTCAGTTAATTAATGCGGTCATTATCTCTAAGGGACCTATTGTTGGTCGTCCTGATTACGAATGGTATGGTGACTGGTCAAAGGTAGATGGTAAGACTTGCAAGGCTCATGACATCGGCGTCCGCACATGGGTAACTATTAAGGGTGACTCAAATCCACGTGTACTTGATGTGTCATTTGCTCAGGTTGGGAGTGTTCGCAACTCACCTTTATGGGTGAATGACCCAAAGCAACAAATTGCATACCTTGCGACAAAAAAATTAGCCCGCCTACACTTTCCTGATGTGATTTTGGGTGTTTATTCAGAGGATGAATTGCAGGATTACGCGCCAATGATGGATGTAAGTCCTGCTGAAAACAATGCTGAGTACCTAGCGTTTGAAGCTGAGAATTTGCCTCATTTTCAGAACGAAGCTCAATATGGTTCAGAAAGATTACAGTCTGCATATATGGGTTTGTTAAAAGGTGAATATAAGCGCATCTTTTGGACCACTCACTCAGCAAACTTAAAGCAAATCGCTGAACTAGCTGATCAAGCTTTAGCACGCCAAGGAGAAACTTATGACCATTCTCCAGCGTAGTGAAGGTTGGTTTGCAGATCGCTGCGGCAAAGTGACTGCAAGCCGCATTAAAGATATTGGCGCAAAACCAGTTAAAGGTAAGAAATACAATGCCCTAACATTAACAATTCTTTCTGAGCGCATTACTGGCGTTCAGGAGGAAACTCCAACCTCAAAAGCAATGCAATGGGGTATTGATCAGGAAGAAAATGCGATTTCCGCTTATGAAAATGAGACAGGTAATTTTGTTAAAGGCACAGGGTTAATTGATCATCCGGTCATTAAATCAAGCGGTGCATCGCCTGATGGATTAATTAATTTAGATGGTCAAATTGAGGTTAAGTGCCCTGCTACAACAACTCATTTGAACACGTTACTCACTAAAGAAGTGCCTGCGGAATACATCCCGCAGATTACTTGGCAATTGGCGTGTACTCGTCGTAAATGGTGTGACTTTATTAGCTTTGACCCTCGCCTGCCTGAGCATCTGCAAATTGTGATTATTCGGGTATTTGCAAAAGATTTGGACATTGCAGGTGTTGAACAAGCAGTCATTAATTTCAATATTGTTGTTGATAAGGCAATAGCTGAACTGAATGCAGAGTATGAGGTGGCAGCATGATTTTCAGAATCAAAAATAAACATGCCGACGGCTTCAAAATTTGGTTAGAGAAGCTCGGTTATGTGAAGAAAGTCCTTGCAGATGGTAGTTGCACTTTTAGCGGTAAAGGCACACGTAAGGCTTTGAGCTATGTGTTTGTAAAAAATGATTTAACGGGCAATGCGGCGTGCCAAGCGCTATTTGATGAATATGAAATGCACTTGCGCAGCCCTGCTATATCAGATGAAACAAATGAAAATTTAGCGCGTGTTGTGGCTAATCAAATAATGAAGGTGGCGTGATGGAAGATGACAAATTGTGGTGCGTAGGAATCTGCCCTGAAGATGATAGTCCTCATGAGCAGTCACCTGCCGCATCAAAAGAAATTGCTGAACGTGCTTTGGCTCGCTACAGAGCTATGACTAAGGCTGAAGGCAATCAGTTTATGATCGAATCATTTGATGAATACTTTCAGGTTCAAGAATGGGAAGGCACAGCTAAAGAACACCAGGAACAAATGTTTTACACAGAAGACTGGTTTAAAGAGCCAATGTATCAGTGCAAAAACATGCAGCAGGCTGAACAAGCTTTTATGTATGGTGAAATCGTGCACTGCTACAAAGATGATGCTGAGTTAATTACTTCTGATTTTGAAGAAGCCAAGCGCTTCTATAAGGTGGCGTGATGGATATTCAGAAATTAACAAAAGAACAGGCAGTAATAATTTCAGGCTTTACTGGCATTTTGTGCGGTGAATTTTCAGACTTTCATGCTGATGTTGAAAAGCGCCTTGGTCGCGGTGTGCAGACTTTTGAGTTTGGTTTTAAGGAGTTTTCGGCTGAAGTTAAAAGACTTTATGAAGCCGATTTTATTGAAATGGGTACGGTTAGTAAGGAGGAAGCCAAAGCCCAAGCGGTGCCGGAATGGATTGACTACACAAAGCAGTCACCGCGTATTGATGGTCGCTATCAAATATTTATCAGCGGCGAGCAAATTACTGCTGACTGGCAATCACCTTTTGGATTTTCAGATCCAGTTGAAGGCGAAGCGCTTATTCAGGACTTGATTAGTCACTGGGGAATGTTGCCTGAACCGCCGAAACCACAGGAGCTAGCCAATGACTAATCTAATCAGTGGTAAAGATGCGTTAATTGCGTTGGAGAATGGTGAGGATGTTGAATATCTTGAGGACGACAACAAGTGGAATTTGATAGATAAAGAGTTTGTTGTTATATCTGCTTTGATAGATTGTAAGCTTCGCCTAAAACCTCAAACAATCATGATTAATGGGATTGAGGTGCCTGCCTGTGGAACTAATTACAAACCACACACATTTATGTTTGTTTTGAATAGCCTTGAACCATGTGAATACTCGAAGATTATTCTTGATGAGTCTGATGAAAACCCTCTTTACTGGTGGCAAACAGAAGAAGAAGTCAAGCAAGTAGTCGCAGCATTGCGTCAAGTATTTGGTGGTGTGAAATGACTGAAATTCAATTAACAAAACCTCAATTCGCCCAACTCCAAATTGACAACTTAACTTCAAAAGATATGCCCTACTTTGAAAATTGGGATGCGCAAGAAATTGGATTGTTTAATGCAATTGTGAATGCAGTCGATTACGACAATGAGTTTACTTTCAATATGCGTGGTTGGTCTCGTCAGCGTGTAGTGAATGGCACAGGCGGAATGATCGAAGTAAATGAAATGAATGCGGATGAGCTATATCACTTGTTTAGTTGTTATTTGAGTGGGTTGCCTAGAAATGTGATGGAAAGTTTGAAGGAGGTGTCATGAATCTAATTGAGCAGTTGGGTGGGTATGAGAAGGCTAAAATTAGACTTGGAAGCTGCGATATAACGCTAGCGTACTATCAAGAATTAGATAGACAGCTTCTAGAATACCGCCGCCAGCATAATATTTTTGAAGAAGGTGATAATGTTGTTTCAAGATGCAATGATAAGGAAACAAGGATTTTTAAATACGAAACAACAATAGGGAAAAATATTGTTGTGAAGTGCAAGAAAGGCAAGGGCTATTGTTATCCCAAAAAATGGTTTTCTCATGCCAATGATGCGGAAATCAAAGCTGGTAAAAGATTGGAGGTGTCTTGATGAAATCTAATGCTGAACATGAATTGCTTCAAGCTATCTTTAATGAAATGCAAGAGCTAAAAAAAGCTATTCAAAAAAAGGATGAGCGTCGAGTAAATGTGAGAGAGTTTTCCCAACGATTAAATATCTCAATCCCCTCTCTTTATTCTCGTATTAATGATGGTGTGATTCAAAAACCGAATAAGGATGGAAAACTAAGTTACTGGCTGAATAGCTATGTAAATGAAGTTGTCACACAACCCTCAAACTCTGATAAAGTAGCCGCTTAAATTAGCGGCTTTTTTAATTGCGCTAAATTTAAGCAAAAATTCTAATGTGAGTAACATTGTGAGTAACAATTATATTAATTAATTATTACCACAATAAAAATCAGAGGTTTACATCCAAAATGCTTCTAATGATCGACAATTATGACTCTTTTACCTACAACATCGTCCAATATTTTGGCGAGTTAAATCAGGAAGTAAAAGTTGTACGTAACGATGCCGTGACATTGGAAGATATCGAGCGATGGCAACCGAAGTATTTAGTCATTGGTCCTGGCCCTTGTTCGCCAAGTGAAGCAGGTATTTCAATTCCTGCGATTCAACACTTTGCGGGAAAAATTCCTTTACTGGGTGTGTGTTTAGGCCACCAAGCCATAGGACAAGCTTTTGGCGGCGATATTATTCGCGCTAAAAAAGTGATGCACGGTCGTTTATCTGACATGTATCACAGCGATCAAGGTATTTTCAGCAACCTCCCTTCTCCATTTTCCGCAACGCGTTATCACTCTTTGGTGATTGATCAAGCGACTTTGCCTGAATGTTTAGAAGTGACCTGCTGGACCAATGAAGAAGATGGCACGATGGAAGAAATCATGGGCGTTAAACATAAGACATTGCCTGTCGAAGGCGTGCAGTTTCACCCTGAATCAATTCTTAGTGAACATGGTCATCAAATCTTTAAAAACTTCTTAGAAATTTACGCTTAATCGAGTGCAAAAAATATTATGAATATTCAACAAGCTTTAAATAACATCACGAAAAATATTGAACTCACTCAACCTCAAATGGAAGAAGTGATGCGTACCATCATGCAAGGTGAAGCGACCGATGCGCAAATTGGCGCACTTATGATGGGCTTACGCCAAAAAGGTGAAAGTATTGATGAAATCACTGCCGCAGCACGTGTAATGCGTGAATTTGCGATCAAAATCGATGTCAGTGATCTGCCACATTTGGTGGATATCGTTGGTACAGGTGGTGATGGTCAAAACTTATTTAACGTTTCTACTGCGTCTAGTTTTGTCATTGCAGCAGCAGGTGCAACCATTGCTAAACATGGCGGTCGTGGTGTTTCATCAAAATCAGGCTCTTCTGATCTTTTAGAACAAGCTGGAATTAACCTTGACCTGAACATGCAGCAAACTGAACGTTGTATTCGTGAAATGGGCGTTGGTTTCCTCTTTGCACCTAATCATCATAAAGCCATGAAATATGCTGCTGGTCCACGTAAAGAATTGGGCTTCCGTAGTATTTTCAACCTACTTGGCCCGCTTACGAATCCGGCCGGCGTAAAACGTTTTGTGATTGGTGTTTTCTCTACAGAATTATGTCGTCCTATGGCTGAAGTTTTAAAACAACTCGGTGCAGAACATGTCTTGGTGGTGCATTCTAAAGACGGTTTAGATGAAATTAGCCTTGCATCAAGTACTTATGTTGCTGAACTCAAAGATGGCGAAGTCACTGAATGGGAAATTCAACCTGAAGCTGTAGATATCGAGTCGCAAACCTTAACAGGTCTATCTGTAGATAGTGCTGCGGAAAGTCTGAAATTGATCAAAGATGCTTTAGGTAAAAATAAATCTGCTCTCGGTGATAAAGCCGCGAATATGATTGCCCTAAATGCAGGTGCCGGTATCTATGTTTCAGGCTTAACCAAAAGCTATAAACAAGGTGTTGCATTAGCACATGACATTATCTATGGCGGTCAAGCTCTAGAGAAAATGGGCATTTTGTCTGAATTTACGAAAACTTTAAAAGAATACGAAGCTTAAGATTAGGACTCAAATCATGGTAGATATCGCCAATACAATTTTAGGTAAAATTGTTGAACGTAAAAAAGAAGAATTTGCAGCCCGTCTTAAACAACGTAGCTATAAAGATGTCGAAGAGCTAGCTCAAGCAGCTACACCTGTTCGAGGTTTTGCACAAAACCTCGGCTCTAAACGTCCGGGGGTGATTGCTGAAATTAAAAAGGCATCACCATCGAAAGGCATCATTCGTGAAAACTTTAACCCTGCTGAAATTGCGCAGCAGTATCAAGATGCTGGTGCGGCATGTTTGTCTGTTTTAACCGATGTGGATTTTTTCCAAGGTGCTGATGAAAACATTCAGATCGCACGTTCGCACTGTGACTTGCCAGCCCTGCGCAAAGACTTTTTGATTGACCCTTATGGCGTAATTGAAACACGCGCTTTACATGCGGACTGTATTTTATTAATCGTGGCTTGTTTGTCTGATCAACAACTCGAAGAAATGTCGAAAACTGCTTTTGAACACAATCTCGACGTGTTGGTTGAAGTACATGACGAAGAAGAACTTGAGCGTGCAATGCGTCTTTCTGACAACTGTATACTTGGCGTCAATAATCGTAATTTAAAAACCTTTGATGTTGACCTCAACACATCATTACGTTTGAAAAAGTTACTTGAACCTTCTCGCCTACTCGTGACAGAAAGCGGTATTGCCACACCCACAGATGTTGCCATGATGCAAGAACATGACATTCATGCATTCTTGGTCGGTGAAAGTTTTATGAAGCAGCCACGCCCTGATCAGGCGTTTAAGGAGCTGTTTGGTGTGCCTGATAAAATATAAATGAAATATGTAGGGTGAGTTCGCTCACCCTTTTTCTCCTTTGCATCCATATTAAAAAAATTACACATCCTTTTTATAATTTTTATTCATTTGAGAATTAAAAATAATGAAGTCGATTATTTCTTCTACTCTTCTATTCATTTCATTAATCTTGGTTTCACTACACCAGATAAGTTGGGCAAAAAATATAACTCTGTATACTGGCTCACCGTATCATATTGACCAAAATCATATCCTCTACTTCAATATTTCCACTATGCCCGAAGGCATCATTGCTGCGCAGATTGACCTAAATCAAATTTTTCCAAATATAAATACTAACGTGCTAAAGGGCAAAAATTATGATTTCAATAATAATCAAATTGAAATCATTAGTTATCAAGGCTTACCAATAGTCATTAATTACTCAATCAATACTAAAAACAAGAATATTGAAAATTCAACCTATTTTTCTATTTCTAAAGGACATAAAAATTCTTTATCAAAACCAATCAATATTAAATCTCACCCTATTTCCATGGAAAAATTAAATCATTTTGAACAGATTTTTTATAAAGATACCCCTCATTTATTGAAAAAGAATTTAGCTGATGAGCCATATTTAATAAATCTATTCATGTTCCATGCAGCAATAAATGATTTTGATGATATGAATGATTTTTTCCAAAATGCGATAAAGAACCTGACACAGAAAAATGATATTGATAATTATGAAAAAGCCAAAAATTTGTATCTTGAATATTTAAATTTTGGTGAAAACAATGAATTTTATGATACCACCTTAATTATGGCGGCAATCGAGCACACAGATATTTCTTTCATTAAAAAAATGAAGCTTAGAAAAATAAATGAACTTGTAGTAGATGAAGTTGAACCACAAACATATTATTTCACTAGATGCTCCCCATTAGGTAAAGCCATTCGCCTAAATCAATATCAGATAATTTCTTATTTACTTGAAAAAGGCGCTTCAACCGAAATCGTGTGTATTTCTAAATTTAATGAAGAACAATCAGCATTAGCTCTTGCAGAACAATATAAAAATAAAAAAGTTATTAAATTAATTAATTCAACTTTGAAGTCCAAATAGGATTTGTAATGAATTAAGAGATCTTCTTTATATAAAGTCTTTCCAGTTCAAATCAGTGCCATTTAAGGCTATAATTGCTTTAAATTTTTGTATATTTCCCGTTTTTTCATTATGAGCAAACACGATTCTTCGCTTTCAAAAGATCAGTACAACCTACTGAAATCTTTTAAAAAGCAAATTACGAATCCACATTCCTCTACGATTGCTAAACAGCCTGAGCCAACGCCAAAGACTGTTGAACAAGAGCAGGAAGAAGACTTCGCGCTTTTCCAAAAGCAAATGCAAGGTGTTCAAAAAATGAATGCAGGAAATACTGCAAAAATGGAAAAAGTGGGTCGTAAAAAACCTGATGCGCAAACGTTGGCTAAACGTGCTGCTGCAATTGGTCCTATGGAAACAGATGATGCATTACTTTCTGATACGCAAGCGATGCTCAACCCTGTTGCCAGTCAAGCGGCCTTAAGCTATCGCATTGCAACCTTACAGCATAAAGTTTTTGAAGATTTAAAAGCCGGTAATCTACGTTGGTTCGAAGCAGTCGACTTACACGGTTGCACTGTAGAAGAAGCTCGTTCGGCTGTGCTGCAAATCATTCAAATGGCGAAAGATGACAATCAAAACGTCATTAAAATTGTGCATGGCAAAGGGCCAGAAGCAATTTTAAAAACTTATGTAAATAGTTGGTTACGTCAACACCGTGACGTATTGGCATTTGTGAGCGCCCCAGAAAAACAAGGCGGTACAGGTGCTGTACTGGTTCTGCTTAAACGTGCAGAAAAGAACCCACAGTTTAAACAATAATCGGATTTAACTCCAAAAGAAGGCATTGTAATAGTTTTCTGCTACAATGCCGTCCTTGTTCAATCTCTCAGTGTAAGTGAACACGTCTTATGTCTATGCAGCAATCCTACGCAAATATCCTAACTGCCGTTGGTGAAGATCTGAATCGCCCAGGTCTTAAAGATACGCCTATGCGTGCTGCTAAAGCTTTTTCATATCTTACTTCTGGTTATAGCCAGACACTTGAAGAAGTGACCAACAATGCGGTTTTCCCATCCGATAACCGTGAAATGGTCTTAGTTAAGAATATCGAATTCTATTCTTTGTGCGAGCACCATTTATTGCCTTTTTATGGCCGTGTACATATTGCTTATCTCCCAGAAGGCAATGTTTTAGGTTTATCAAAATTCGCACGTATTACAGAAATGTTTGCCCGTCGCTTACAAATTCAGGAAAACCTTACTCAGCAGATTGCTGAAGCAGTGGCTGAAGTGACTGGTGCGCGTGGTGTTGCTGTGGTGATTGATTCAGCTCACATGTGCATGATGATGCGTGGTGTAGGTAAACAAGAGTCTACAACCCGTACCGTTTCTTTTGTCGGTGACTTTAAAACCAATAAAGAAGAACGCCGTGAATTCTTAAGTGCTGTGCCTGAAAGCTATTAATAGAACATTCAGCGTCAGCTCTTTAAAAAAGCCTCAAACTTTTGAGGCTTTTTTTATTTGTGTTTTAATATCGCAAATCGTTTGCTTTGATAGCAAAGCACTATTTTCAGGATGAATCATGTCAGATGTATATATTGCCGGTCAGGGTTTAGCGCAAGCCAAACACAGCATAGACTTCCCTCGCCCAGACCGTTTGGTTCAGGGCAATCCTAAACGTGAAACTGCAAGCCTGTATGTACACCCCAATATGGACTGCGGGATTTGGCAATGTGAAATTGGCGCATGGAATATTGTCTTTGCACCCAATAAACAAGAATTTTTTACAATCCTTGAAGGTTTAGTACGTATTCATGATCAACAAGGTGGATATATCGAGGTTTCCGCTGGCCATGCGGGCATTATTCCCCCATCTTTTCAGGGCAAGTTTGAAGTTGTCGAAGCCGTCAAAAAATACTATGTAGTTGTCGAAGTTTAAATTACGGCACATCTCGCCATAAAACATATTTACCCATAAAAAAACTCCCACATATGGGAGTTTTTTATTCTCAGGATAAATTAGATATACGACAAATGCTTTGTGACTTGTATACAGTTTCGACCATTATTTTTTGCCGCATACAGCGCATGATCTGCGGCATCTAAGAAACGCTGATAATCAGGATGGCCATCATACTGCACACAACCAATGCTTACGGTAAAACTAAATTGCTGACCTTGTGCCGTTCGGATCAAGCCCTTTTCAATATATTGGCGAATATTTTCTGCAATTTTCATCGCACGGTTTACACCAGTATCGACCAAGAGTAATAAGAACTCTTCACCACCGATACGGAATGCATAATCGCTACCTTGACTATAACGCTGCAAGGCTTCAGCAATAAATTTGAGTGCGAGATCACCTGCTGCATGACCAAACTTATCATTGATCATTTTAAAATAATCCGCGTCAAAGGCGAGCAAAGACAATGGCGTTTCATTTTTCCGCGCAAAGGTAATTTCACGTGAAATAATCGTACTGAGATAGCGGCGGTTTAGAAGTTGAGTCAAAGAATCGTTGCCAGACTCAATATATTCAGCCACTTGAAATAGTTGATCGACTAAATGCTGAATTTCACGGTTCAATTCACGAATCTGTTGAATCAACTGTTGCAGCTGATCTTTTTCCGTCATCTGCATCGTTTGCTGGGTTAATTGATCCACTTCATAAATTCGGTCAATAATCAGTTGAACCTGATCTGAACCTGAAAAAGCATATGCCGCTTTATGAATGAACCATAGCCCAAACTCTGATTTTGAAAATAAGGGATGATAAAAACCAACATTGCCCGAAAAGATTTTAAACATCAGTTCATTTTCCCAGTCGAGCAATGAACCCCGTTGTTTATCTTTATGCACGGCCACATCTTGCATCGCTGAAAATAAGCGATAATTGTGTTTTGTTTCTTGGTTTTTTTCCGTATTGATCTCATAAGATCGGCACATAATTTCTGTGCTGAACCCCATAATTTGTACAATATAACTGCACATATGGAGAATACTTTGCGTTTGGTTTAGCTCTAAAATTTCAAATATTTTACGTTCTATTTCACGCACACCACGTATGATGAACCATGACGGAATACCAACACGCGCGTGTACCATTCCAACTTTCTGCTGTCTTTTGACTGAGCTTTCAAATTCACCATTCAGTGCGACATTAAACGTTTCTAACAACCATTTTCTTAAAGTGTCGATGAGCCTTTTTTGAATGATATCGTCTTTAAAAAATTCAGCCGACTCTGGCTCACGTGACATTTGTTCATAAAAAACAGTAACTAAATGTTCAACATGCCTTTGGATAAATTGCAATGCTGCAAGATGTTCATTTTCAGTATATTGATCACAAATATCTTTCCAAGTCTGACTTAGACCTGTAATACATTCTTGATTCATTCGGTGACACAAACCACAGCTATTACAAAGCTAGCAATCATACCTTGCTTTACTTACATAAAAAAACAAATTTATTTGATATTTCATATTTTATCTATCTTAAAAATTAATAGAAAAATACATAACTCAATTTCAATTTATTCCAATCTTGATCATCTTGCTGCTGGTATTCATAGCCTAGTCTTAAGGCATTTTGTTGGTTGACGATATATTGTAATTCTGCATCGAGTTTCAGATTCCATTGATGTGCATCTTCCCAATACGGAAGCTCTGCCTGAACCAAACTATTTAATTTTTCTGACCAAATATTTTGGCAACCCAGTGTCGGCCCAAGGCCAACTCGCCAGCCCTGATCGAGAGACTTACCGCCCTGCACCTGCATTTGAGACTGCACATAACACAAATGCGTGCGTTCTTGATTGGCCCAGCTATATCCAGATTGCGCTTTTAATGTAGCTACGCCATGTTGTTTCGTTTCGCTAAATTGACCTGCATCTACAGACACTTGCTGCCAGCCAAAATTAAAACCCCAGCTTAGCGGTGTTTTAAATGGCGTGATCGGGTTGTAAGAATTGACCGATAAAAAATCAAAATGATTGAGTTTGAATTGGTCGTCTCGATATTGGATCGAGCCATCCCAAAACATCAGCTGCGTTCCAATCCGAAAACCACCTTGCGGATCGATCAAATCATGATAAGCCTGACGATGACCGAGTTCGATATATTTTTCACCTTGAACTTCACCCACGGTAGCTGAAAAATTTCGCGCATGATGTCCATTCACTGGATCTAGACTTGGCTGCGTAGGTTCAGTCCGTTGTTTTGGTTGCGAAGACTGGCTACGTAAGGCCAAGATTTGACGCAATTTAGGCTGCGTTTCTTCCGCACTCACCTTTCGACCAATCAGCAATAAATACAGATGGTCATACGCCATTTCTAATATTTTCGCTTGCTCTGCTTCATTAAACTGAGCGAGTGCTGTCGACATCATCGCAGGTTCAATTTCAGCGAGCTTATGCGCTTCACGTGCTAAACGATATCCATGTTGCTGCGCTTGTGATAAAAGCTGCGTTTCTAATGCAGGACGATACACCGCTGCTTGAATCAGTTGTTCATCATTGATCGCTTTAATCGTCTCAACGGGAATCGAAGCAACTTTAAATTTCTCGGTTAAATTCAGTGTCGGGCGAACCAAATCCATTAAGCCTAGTAAACGATAAGCACAGTTATCGCTAGCAAAATAATAGGGAAAACTGACATTTTGCATTTCCCAAATATGTTTAACCAAATAACTGGTTTCTTGCTCGGTCAGCGCTAGCTCATATTCCCACAAATCACGACTTTCAAAATCACCATATTCTTTCACCTTCCGGTAGTACGGCATCAAGGAATATTCACCAGGATATTGCCCTGTTAAGCCTTTCCATGCATAAGACCAGTTATCTTCACCTGCAACTGTCGCTGCATAGTTAATGGCAAAGGACACCAAATTTAGCTCTTTCTGATCTTTCGGATCGAGACGCAACAAGGTATGTCCAAACATAGAACTTGGATTCCCCATAAAGTCTGTGGCGTAAATTAATGTCGCTTTATACGGCTTAATTTTCCCAAACCATTCATCAAACTCAGGGCAACTCACCACAGGTAACTGCTCTGAACGGATGAATAATTCTTGCATCAGCCACTGACTACGCGCAGGGAAACGACAACGAAAGACTTGATTAGGTTCGGCGGTTTGAAACAGTGCAGCGACATCTGCCTCTAATTCGGCTTGGGCATTTTGACGGCCATTTTCAGCTAGAAAGTAACCTGAAAAAGCAACTTCACTTTGTCCTTTATGATCTGTATACAAGAGTCGTTGCCAACTGATGTGTTCAGACAGTTTTTTTGATTGTGCAAGTTCAATATATCGCTGCACCTCTACGGTTTTAGAGAGGTTTGGATCTACAACTTGCTGAGCATATAAGATGCTCGGAATCATAAAGGTACAAAATAAAGCAATTGATTTCATTCAGTTAAATTCAAATCCATTTTTATATATTTTAGATAATAAAAAACCCTGCCAAGAGACAGGGTTTTGAAAACAACGATTAAACGTATGCTTTAAGTACTTCATCTTTCGCCATTACGTTTTGCAATGAAGCAAGTACTTGTAGAGAAGACTGGTTTTCAGCTGAATAGATTTCAGCAAAATTTGCTTTAGACACAGCAAAGAAACGTGCTTTATCTGTTGATTGGATGTTTAAAAGCTCAGCCAAAACATTCAGGCTCTCACCTTGACCAACTGCCATATCACGAGCAAGTGATTCAGCATTTTCATTGGTAAATGTTACCGCTTGAGCAGTTACTGTACCTGTACCGCTACAACCTAAAGTACCAAAGGTAATACCAAGTAACTGGTTAGTAAAAATACCGTTGGTAGTCGCAGCTAAAATTTTAGGAATTTTACCTGATTGACCAGCCCAAACTTGAGAACCAACACCACAACCTACGTCACGGTCAGCAAAAGCAGCTGTAGAACCTAGTGCAACGACTGCAACTAAAGCTAATTTTTTTAACATAGCACTTCTCCAGGGAATTTTATTCCATTGTTTTTAATTATTAAAACATGTGTAATTTTGATTACACACCTGTAGATTAACTTGATCTTTCAGATAAGGCAAAACATTTTCATCTAAAACTTTTGGCTAAAAATAATACGTTCTTTTTCACTATTTTTTGAGCAACCAAGTACCATTTTCATCCCGTTTTCCAAGGATTTTGAGTACTAAAACCAGACTGAGTAATAGCAACAAATACCAAGAACCGAGTTTCCCCCAACCGACCATATGCCATGCATCGACCTGACTTGGATATAACCAAATTTGATAGAAGGTACTGATATTTTCTGCGATCCAAATCAAGAATGCCAAAATCAACAGTACTGGTAACATAGGCAACTGAATCACATGATTTTGTAATTGAAAACTCAGCTTGGTTTTCCAAAAGATCACCACACTCCAAGCAAACAAAAACATACGAATATCTGGCACAAAAAATTTGGTCATAAAATTAAGATATGACAAAACGGCTAAGCACAGCATATTGCCAAAACGCGGTAAGTTACTGAACGACACCTGATATAGACGTAACGAACGTGCAAAGAAACTTCCTACTGCCGAATACATGAAACCTGCAAATAATGGCACGGTCAGCAGTTTAAAAACCGCAGGCTGCGGATATTGCCATGAGGCAATATGTGGATGGGTCAGAAATATTTCCATCCCCATTGCAAGGATATGAAACAGTGCTATGACTTTGGCTTCCGCCCAAGACTCGAGTTTTAAGCAGAGTAAACACACTTGAATAATCAGTGCATAAAACAATAAATAATCATAACGGAAAAAGCCAAAATATTCCTGACTTCCCATTGCTGCAGTGAATGCAAAAGCGATCAGCAGTAATATCCCAAATAAGGCAGCCGAAGCTGCCTTATAAGAGAACTCAAAACATGATTTTATAATCTTGACCACGGTTGAATCCTAAACCAATTTCCCTAAAGCCTTATAAATACTTGGCACTATATTCGTGTACCGTATCAATAAAAGCTTTTGGATTGGCTGGATCTACCCACTGGGTAATACCATGACCTAAGTTCGCCACATAACCGGTTTTTTCACCGTTGGCATATGCGTCATCTAACATGGCACGCGTCGCTTTCGCAATCGCTTCAGGCGAACCATACAATGTTGCTGGGTCTAAGTTGCCTTGCAATGCTGCACGGCCTGCGACTGTTTGACGTGCTACATTTAATGGCGTAGTCCAATCTAAACCAAAGGCATCTGCACCCGTTGCAATCATTGGCTCTAACCATTGACCACCACCTTTGGTAAACAAAATCACAGGGACTTTGCGTCCATCTTTTTCACGCTGTAAACCTGCCACGATTTTTTGCATGTAGTTCAGTGAAAATTCAATGTATTCACGGTGTGCTAATGCCCCACCCCAACTATCAAAGATTTGTACGGCTTGCGCACCTGCATCAATCTGCGCATTGAGATATTCAGTCACCGCCACAGCCAAACGGTCTAATAAGGCATGCAGCACTTCAGGTTGTGCATACATCATTTGTTTCGTAAAACGAAAATCTTTGCTTGAACCGCCTTCCACCATATAGGTTGCCAATGTCCAAGGACTGCCTGAGAAGCCAATCAAAGGAACTTGTCCGCCCAATGCTGAACGAATCGTAGTCACAGCATTCATGACATAATCTAAGTCAGATTTGGCATTAAACTTAGGTAAATTCAGTACATCTTGTTCAGTACGTACAGTTTTATGAAACTTCGGACCTTCACCAGCTTCAAAATACAGTCCCAAACCCAACGCATCAGGTACAGTCAAAATGTCTGAAAATAAAATGGCTGCGTCTAAGTCATAACGACGCAAAGGTTGTAATGTAACTTCACAAGCAAATTCTGTATTTTTACAAAGGGATAGGAAATCACCTGCTTTGGCACGTGTTTCACGATACTCTGGTAAATAACGGCCAGCCTGACGCATCATCCAAACCGGAGTTGCATCTACCGGTTCACGTAATAAGGCGCGCAAGAAACGATCATTTTTTAAGGTCGTCATTCACTTTCCCAACTTAATTCGATATTGGCATCATCATATCAAAAAGGTTGTAAATATAATAACTTCTCAAGCATTTAAAAACCGATCATGTTGAGTGCCAAAAATGATATTTACACAAAACAACTACTGCATCTCCACTTTTTTTCTGTAATACTTAGCCAGTTTTTAATACACAGTAAATGAATAATTCTTAAGGTTGAATTACATGTTCGTTCGCACCATGCTCGCACTGAGCCTAAGTTGCATATTTGCTGGTACAGCTATTGCCGCATCTACTGCTGAACAACCATTAACGCCAAAAAAAGTGACTAATGTTGCAGTTCAGGATCCCATTGATCCGTTAGCGACTGAAGCTTCATCTGCAACTAGCCAGATTAGCGCTCAAGAACAAGAAGATCTGAACCAAGCATCGCAAACTTTAGACAGCTTGCAACAATCAGAAGATGTTAAAGCCGACATCGGTGCTGCACCTGCTACAGCGACTGCTACAACTCCAACATCAACTTCGCCTGCTGCCAAAGTTGCTTGGGGTTTAAATGACCTAAATAATGCTCAGTGGTATGACAACATTGGTAAAGGTCAATTCCCTGTTTATGCACGTGCGCATGTCATGCTCAATAATGCACATGCTTCACCGGGTGCAATTGATGGTACCAGTGGTAAAAATACCCTAAAGGCGATCGCTTCATTCCAACAAATGAATGGGTTGAAACCTACAGGGACTTTAACTAAAGAAACTTGGGATGCGCTGATTGCGAAACAAGGTTCTAAACCTGCATTCATTGAATACACGTTGACTGATGCAGACTTGAAAGGTCCTTATGCAGCATCGATTCCACACGACTATGCATTACAAGCAAAAATGAAGGGCTTGTACTACACACGTGTGACTGAAATGTTGGGTGAAAAATTCCACATGGATGAAGACTTTTTGAAAAAGTTGAATCCAAAAGCGACATTTAAAAAAGCTGGTGAAAAAATCTTAGTAGCGAATATTCGTAACGAAGTTCCTGAAGATATTCACCTAATCGTTGCACATAAAGGCGCGAAACAACTTTACTTGTTTAATAGCCGCAACCAAATGATCGGTTCATTCCCTGCAACGATTGGTAGTTCAGATACTCCATCGCCTACAGGTACATACAAAGTCACAGGTGTTGCACCAAACCCATGGTACAGCTACTCACCGTCTAACTTTGTTCAAGGCAACAACAAAAAACCACTTTCATTACCACCTGGTCCAAATGGCCCTGTCGGTAATATCTGGATTGGCTTGAGCAAAAAATCATTTGGTATTCACGGTACACCGAACCCATCTGCTATCTCAAAAACTGCATCACACGGTTGTATTCGTTTGACCAACTGGGATGCAAATGACTTAGGTAAGAAAGTGAAATCTGGTGTGACTGTTAAATTCTTAGAATAATTTTAGTCACATTTAAAAAAGCCTGCTTCGTGCAGGCTTTTTTTATAGCTGTGCATTCATGCATAACAAAAGACTCAATCATGAATGATCGTTGCAAAAATAGGATGAATTGTCGCTAAAAAACTATATATCCCGATTTAGTTCAATCTTAAAATAGGCACATGTTCAATAATTAAGATAAGGATGAATGCCATGAATGCTTTTTTACATCCAAGTGAAAACCGTGGTCACGTAAAAATGGGCTGGCTTGAGTCTAAACACAGCTTCTCTTTTGGTAACTGGTATGACCCGAAATACATGGGCGTTAGTGCGCTTCGTGTAATTAATGATGACTTAATTGCAGCACATGAAGGTTTCGGTCAACACCCACATGACAACATGGAAATTTTAACTTGTGTGTTAAAAGGTACCATTACGCATAAAGACAGTATGGGCAACCATGGTGGCATTTCTGCAGGTGAATGGCAGCTGATGAGTGCAGGTACAGGTGTGCGTCATA
The DNA here is from genome assembly GCF_013419235.1 of Acinetobacter sp. YH12098. NCBI lineage: Bacteria > Pseudomonadati > Pseudomonadota > Gammaproteobacteria > Moraxellales > Moraxellaceae > Acinetobacter > Acinetobacter sp. YH12098. Next base: position 19,010 of record NZ_VPAO01000014.1, on the reverse strand, counting down.
GCGAAATGAACCAAGGTGATGAAGATGTGCATTTACTACAAATTTGGATCGTTCCAAATGAACGTGATGCTGAACCGACCTACCAACAAATTAAATGTGATCCACGCGATCAACCCAATCAATGGCATTTAATTGTCGGTCCAAATGACAATGCAGCTATGCATATTCGCCAGCAAGCGGAAGTTAAATCTGCATTTTTGACGAAAGGTCAATCTTTAGATATCCATGCAACGCAGCATATCAACTATATCCATGTTATTTCAGGTTCAGTGCAAATTGCTGAACATAAAGTTGAAGCTGGTGGTGCAATTGCGTTCTTAGAAGATAGCCAAATTGAAGCGCTTGAAGATGCTCAAGTGATTTGGTTTGATTTACCCGAAGTAAAATAACGAAAAAGCCCTCAAATGTGAGGGCTTTTTTTATGCCGCTTGGCTCAGGCGTTCACTTCGTTTATACAACCACATCAACACCAAAGTTGGAATGATAAATCCTGCAGCCACCATGATGCCATGTAGGATTGAAGCATAAGGTTCAGCAAGCATGGCCACATGTTTCATTGGAGATGTCAATGGATGGAATCACTTTAAAAGTCTCGAAATCAAGCATTTCGAGATATTCTTAAATGACACTCAGCATCTAATTATCTAGATAAGATTCATCAATCACCAGTGACTTTCTCTTGGTGCGCTTGCACTTTATGTACGACCCCTAGAATCCACCCAGTCAGCCTTAAGCTTCCACGCGATAAAAATGATTTTGCATAAAGACGCCAAACATAGAAGCAAATAATTGCCGATCTTGTTCAGCTTGAAAAATGCCCCCGAAATAGTCTCGATCTATGGTTAAAATTAAATTTAAGAATATTGCCTGCTTGGGAACCACTCCCTTTCTTTGGCAATATGCAAAATATGCGCTGACATCTTCAAATAAATTCCACCATTCCTGTGGACTTCCAATCTGAATACCACCTAATGAATGCTCTAGATCAAACATCGCATTGAGAAGATATTGAAAATTTTGCTGTGAACTTTGAAATTGAAATCTCGGATAATCTGTTGTTAGATTTAAATTGATCAGATGTAAATGGACGCTCCGAGCACACTCTAATCTATGTTTAACTTTTACATATTGTTGATACCGACGTTTATCTTTTACTGTGACCGAAGTTAAGCGAGACAAATCCATATTGTCGTGTAAATCACTGAGTTTTACTTCACACGCTATTGCATTTTTAGCAGTACGCTGCGCCGCTTGAAATCGGTTCTCACCTGTTGTTTTAGTTAGTGCCTGTATTGCGTCGATAATATGGGCTTGAAAACCTAAAGCATGAAGCTCATCCGTCGTTGTCTCTGTATCTTCTAAAATGTCATGTAATACAGCGACGATTTTAGCGTCGGGATGTTGCACATTTTGCATCACACGAAGTGGATGCTGAATATAAGCTTGACCCGCTTTATCGACTTGTCCGAAATGGCGTTCAGTCGCCAAAGAAATCGCGTTTTCTAAAGTTGAAATATAGAACCTCCCCTTCGTGGTTTTTTTTATTTTTCTCCATCATATTAACCAGTGAATACAGATATTTGTAGCTCTAAGCACGCCCCTAACGACACAGATTGACTCGTAAAATGCATATTTTCCAAGACTTTCCATGAGGTAGATCTTTTGCAAATACTTCTATGCCATTCGCGCCAACATTTCCAAAGTAATTTTTTTCACCTCTTCTTTACTTTGCTGAATATGGCTGCGCATTTTCTCCAATGCCGCTGTAACATTATGTCCAAGGATCAATTGTAAAATCTGTTGATGCTCTGCATAAGTGGCTTCAATTCGATAATCTTTAGAAAAATCTAAGCGACGAATAATACGAATTTTTTCACTCACATCCCGATGCACCTTTGCCATTTCACTATTAGCGATTGCTTCAAGCAATTGGCAGTGAAATGCTTCATCTTGCATCGATAAAGTTTTTAAATCATGCAAAAACTGCTCAGGCGGAATACACCACAAATTCACCAAGTCCTGTAAAGCCTGTTTGAGTTGCTCTGATTCCATTTTGCAGAGCTGCTCAATGGCATAGCATTCCAGCAAAATCCGTAAATCATAGAGTTCTTCATAGGCTTTAAAATTGAGTGGCTTCACTTCCCAACCGCTACGAAAATGCACCCTTACATAGCCATCTTGCTGTAAACGGTATAAAGCCTGACGTACGGGTGTACGGCTCACTTCATACAACTCGGCAATTTCAGATTCGGTAAAACGTGCGCCCGGTTTGAGCTGGAAATCAAAAATATCGTTTTTTATTTTTTGGAAAACCAGCTCAGACAAGTTGTCTGAGCTTTTCCCAACAATGGCTGAGGTCATGTTTATTCCATATAAACCAGCGGTTCACCGCTATGTACCGTTTGTCCTGCACGGCAAATAATCGCTTTCACGATACCATCATCATCGGCATAGACTGGAAGCTCCATTTTCATCGCTTCAATAATGGCTACAGTCTCACCTTTCTTCACAGACTGTCCAGCTTCGACAAAAATTTTCCAAATGTTGCCGGTCATCGATGCATTTAAAGCTGCATACTGGCTATAGTCGGTATCATCTTGCAGGATTTCCATTTCCGCAGGTGCATCAAACTCATCTTTCCAGCGTTCAACTTCAGTTGTAAATGCCTGCTGCTGCTGTGCTTTAAATTCGGCAATACTGTCCTTCTCTGTTTCCAAAAAGGCTTGATAGGCTGCAAAATCAAATTCAGTTTCTTCAATTTTGATTTCCGCCACACCATTGGCAAAGTCAGCACGGAATTGATCCAGTTCAGCTTCGGTTACTTCATAATATTTAATTTGATCAAAGAAGCGTAAGAACCATTGCTGATCGCCAAACTGTTTGTTCTTTTTAAACTTATTCCAAATAGGCAGTGTACGGCCAATCAATTGATAACCGCCTGGTGAGTCCATGCCATAGATACACATGTACATACCGCCAATACCCACTGTGCCTTCTGCAGTAAAAGTACGTGCAGGGTTATATTTCGAGCTGAGCAAACGATGACGCGGATCAATTGGCACTGCACAAGGTGCAGTTAAATACACATCACCCAAACCTAAAATTAAGTAATTTGCATCAAAAAGAATGTCTTTGACTTGCTCACGACTGTCTAAGCCATTAATGCGCTGAATGAAATCGACGTTATTTGGCAACCAAGGCGCTTTGGCACAGACACTTTCTTGATAACGTTCCACAGCACCTAAAGTGGCCGAGTCCTCAAATGCCATCGGCAAGTGAATAATACGGGATGGAATCTTGATTTGGCTCAAATCTCCCATCTCATTTTCGAGTCCTAATAAGAACTGGATTAAATTCGCTTGGCTGAAACGCAATCCATCATATTTAATTTGCAGTGAACGTACACCTGGTGAAAGCTCTAAAATGCCATCAATGGTCGCTTCACGAATGAGCTGCATCAGTCGATAAACACGTAAGCGTAATGCAAGGTCGAGAACGTTTTCGCCATATTCCAACAAGATATAACTGTCACCTGCCTGACGATAGACCGCTTTTGGCGCATGTGCATCCGCTTCACGCACAGCCAATATCCCTTCAGGCTTGCATTCAAAATTGACCAACGCTGACTTTTCAGGTACTTGAGCAAAGTTTTGGATATCGGCAATTTGCTGAACTTCCAATGCATTGGCTTGTTCAACACTCATCGGATAGAAACTAATGCTGTCATCTGCCTTCAGTTGACCAATTTTCCAAAGTTCAGCTTTGGCAATCGTCACTGGGCAAACAAAGCCACCGAGGCTTGGGCCATCTTTAGCCAAAATCACGGGAAAATCACCAGTGAAGTTAATCGCCCCAATGGCATATTCACAGTCATGCACATTGGATGGATGCAAACCTGCTTCACCACCATTTTCACGTGCCCAGCTTGGTGTCGGGCCTGTTAAGCGAATGCCTAAACGGTTTGAGTTAAAGTGCACATTCCATGTTGAAGCAAAAAATTCTTCAATATATTCAGGTTTAAAGAAATCTGGTGCACCATGCGGGCCATAGAGCACACCAATTTTCCATTCTTTGCCATAGCTTGGAATACGTTCTGCTGCCAAAGCTTGCGGTGCTGCTGTTGCAATTTCCAATCCATCTAAAGGCAGACTTGGATTGACCATTTTAATCATGTCACCTGCACGCAGCACTCGCCCTGCATGACCGCCAAAATTACCCAATGCAAAGGTTGAGCGGCTGCCTAGATATTCAGGTACATTTAGTCCGTTGCGGATTGCAAGATAAGTACGGCAACCCGACTCAACTTGTCCAAGTACTAATGTTTGCCCTGCTTTGATGCTGATCGGTTGCCAAAAATCGACATTCACACCATCTAGAGTCGCGCTACATGGCGCACCTGCTAAGGCTACGATGCTGTCGGCATGAAATTTAAGACTTGGTCCTTGTAAGGTAAATTCAAAGCCTGCTGCCGATTTTGGATTACCCACAACTTGATTGGCCAACTGAAATGCATAATCATCCATTGGGCCTGATGGCGGTACACCAATATCCCAATAGCCCACACGCCCCGGATAATCCTGAATCGTACTTTGTGTACCTGGTTGCAGCACCTCAATCACATTTGGCACATATTTAAAATCATCCAGCAGGCGTGTCCAAATTTGCATATTTTCAAAGCGTGCATCAGACACTACGGTATGCGCATAGTCTAAGTTGGTGCTGATGCCATTCAAGCGGGTTTCAGCCAAGGCTGTTTTTAACTTGGCAATCGCACTGTCTCGGTCTGCAGCATGCACAATAATTTTGGCAATCATCGGGTCAAAATATTGTGAAATTTCAGTACCTGTAGACACCCAAGTATCCACACGAATATCTTCAGGGAAATACACATCCGTCAACACACCCGGACTTGGCTGGAAGTTTTTCACTGGATCTTCCGCATAAATTCGCACTTCAATGGCAGCACCATTGGGTTGAATATTGCTGAGTTTTTCCCAATCTAAAGCATCACCTGCCGCCACTTTCAGCATGCATTCAATCAAATCTAAACCCGTCACCATTTCAGTGACTGGGTGTTCAACCTGCAAACGGGTATTCACTTCAAGGAAATACACTTCATCACGGGCAGCATCATAGATAAACTCAACCGTACCTGCGCTGCGGTATTTCACCAATTGACCAAGCTCTACAGCAGCACGGTGCAATTTTTGACGGGTTGCTTCAGGTAAATGCGGTGCTGGTGTTTCTTCCACCACTTTTTGGTTACGGCGCTGCAAGGAACAATCACGCTCACCAAAGGCAACGACTTGCCCTAAACCATCACCAAAAATTTGTACTTCTACATGACGGGCTTTATCGACAAAACGCTCGAGGAAAACACCCGCATCTTTAAAAAACTGCTCGCCTAGACGCTTTACACTTTCATACGCATCTTTTAATGATTGTTCATCATCACAGCGGGTTAAACCAATCCCGCCACCGCCTGCGGTGCTTTTCAGCATGATGGGATAGCCAATCTCTGCAGCAGATGCGAGTGCTTCATCCAAACTTGCCAATAAACCTGTGCCCGGTGTCATGGGTACATTGGCTGCCGCAGCCAATTCACGTGCACGATGCTTCAAGCCAAATTCTAAAATTTGTTCGGCGGTTGGCCCCATAAAAGCAATGTTATTTTCCTCACATGCACGGGCAAAGTCGGCACTTTCAGATAAGAAACCATAACCGGGAAATATTGCTTCAGCACCAGTTTGTTTGGCTGCTTGAATCAATTTTTCAATACTTAAATAAGTCTCTGCAGGTTTAATACCTTCAAGAGAAACTGCCACATCTGCATCTAAGACATGCTGTGCATAACGATCGGTCTCTGAATACACGGCAACAGATTTCACACCTAATTTTTTTAGAGTACGAATCGCACGAACAGCAATTTCACCACGGTTTGCAATTAAAACTGTTTTAAACATGATTATTTCCCCGATTTTTTTAATTTGATTTTGCTGTTGTTGCTTGCAGTGATTGGATATAGGCGCGCCAGCCGCCAAATTCACTGATATTTTTTGCACCGTTTAGGCCATAAGGTTCACAAATAAAGCCTTTCACCCAACGTCCATCGGCAAGCTCGATATTGCCCATACCGAGTGGTGTTGGAATTTCGGCGACAAATTCACCAAAGCGTGCTTTTGGAATATCCCAAAGCTCGACAATAATTTTTTGCCCCGCTTCCTGACGCGCTAAACCTGGTTTCGGCGGTACTGTGCCCGGCAGTGCATAGAGGGCGTAATCGGCAGAAGTAGTTGTGGTTTCGACATGCACAGCTTGGCGTGTTGTCAGTTGGAAATTGAGTGGCATACCTGTGAGATGTGCGCCTACAACCGCAACTCGAAAATGCTGTGCTGATGGTGCAGAAATGACTGAAGCTACTTCAGGCAATGTTTTGCCTACTGCACCAAGTGGTAATTTCAGATGGTTTTGCCATTTTTCTGCAAAGTTTGCTAAAGCCGTATCGTGCCAAGCCGGTGCAATTAAAGTAATTCCAAAAGGCAGCCCGTCGGCGCGAAAGCCTGCAGGTACAGCAATGGCACTCAGATCAGCTAAATTGGTAAAGTTGGTATAGGTGCCAAATTGGCTATTATTTTCAATTGGCGCTTCAGCCATTTCTGCCAGTGTGTGAATGGTTGGCGAACTTGGCACCACTAAGGCATCAAATTGCGCTAAGATTTGCTGAATGTCTCGAGCCAATTCTTGCTTTAAATATTCGGCGTTATAAGCATCCACCGCAGTGTACTGCTGCCCTTTTTGAATAATTTCTAAAACTGTTGGATCAAAGTCTTGTACCGATGTTTCTAATAAGTCTGCAACTGCAGCAGTTCGCTCTGCGACCCATGACCCTTGGTAAAGTTGGCTCGCCAATTGACTAAAAGCGCTGAAATCAATTTCTGTCAGTTCTGCGCCTAAGTTTTTTAATTTAGTCAGTGCTTGCTGAAATGCATCCGCCGATTGAGCATCGCCAAAAAATTCTAATTGTTTTGGAATGGCTAACTTTAATTGTGCGCTGAACGTTGCAGGCGCTGTTGCAGGATTCACACGTGAATAGCTGTCGCTTACATCAAAACCTTCCATAACATCTGCCACAGCAGTCGCATCAGCGACGGTTAAGGCAAAAATTGAAATGCAATCTAAGCTTTTACACGCAGGCAATAAGCCTGTATTTGAAAAGCGACCTTTGGTCGGTTTTAAACCAACAATATTATTAAATGCTGCGGGAATTCGTCCTGAGCCTGCTGTATCTGTACCGAGTGCAATCGGGACTAAACCACGCGCCACCACACTGCCTGAACCAGAGCTTGAACCACCGCTTACATAGTCAGGATTAAAAGTATTTGGCACTGCACCAAATGGTGAACGTGTACCGACCAATCCTGTGGCAAATTGATCTAAATTGGTTTTGCCTACAATAATCGCACCCGCTTGTTTTAAGCGTTGTACCACATAGGCATCTTCAGTTTTAATTTCAGTAAATAATTTAAACGCAGCCGTTGACGCAAAGCCTGCCACATCAATATTGTCTTTCACTGCAATAGGCACACCAAACAAAGGTAAGGCAGTCGCATTTTCAATTTGTTTTAAAGCGTCAACCTGTGCAGTTAATTGCTCTATAGATGCAATGGAAATCCATGCTGGATCTGCATGGTCAAATTGCTCGACCAAGGCATATAAGTCTTCAAGTTGAAGTGTGTTGTTTGCGTAGCCCGCTTTCCATTCCGCTAAAGTCCAGCCTAAAGTTTTTATTGAGTTCATTGATGTGCTCATTCTTGTATCCAAGTTTGAATACTATGTTGCACACATCATGCCAACTCTAATTATTATTTATTTTTCAATATCTTAATATATTTTATCGATCATTGGCCTATTTTATTTAGCCAGTACAAAAGGATAAATGTTCTATTAAGTTTCCCATCTCCACTATTTTGGTGCATGACTTTTAATATCGTGTTTTCAATAGATTCTTTTCATTTAGATGCAGATATAAATATAGTGAACTTTCTATTTTCACTCTTTATAAACTTTCAATTTAAATGTTTTTATGACTTTGAACTTAGAATAAAAACAACTGAGAAATATTTTGAATTTTATATATAGAAAAAGATACATCAATGATGGCTAAAGCAATATTGGGCTTTGAGATTGATCGGGTTGAATAGAAAAGTAGTAATAATAAAAGCTATTGATTCGCAAAATTTAGTTAAACAGTCAAAACTAAAAAATGGTGCGCTCAGCGGGACTCGAACCCACGCCACAGGCTTCGGAGACCTGTACTCTATCCAGTTGAGCTATGAGCGCTTATTTTGGATTGCGCACATCATAACAAAAAAAACTGTAAGGTAAAGCAACTATATAGATGTTAGGCTTTTTTCTGCTTAAGCTTTATACAACGTTCTATTTATAAAATGCAGAATTCCATACGATTTACTTGGTTTATTTGCCCCGATATCGCACAATACTCACACTATTTATAGAGTGAATTATTTATGACTGATGCACTAACGTTAAAGCAGCTGTCAAAAACCTATAAAAATGGGTTTCAGGCGCTTAAAGGTATTGATTTAACAGTACCCGAAGGTGAATTTTATGCACTTTTAGGTCCCAATGGTGCAGGAAAATCTACCACGATTAGTATTATCAGTTCACTAACCCGTAAAACTTCAGGTACTGTCGAAATTTTTGGCCATAATTTAGATACCCATCCCTCGCATGCAAAGCAGTGTTTGGGCGTTGTACCTCAAGAATTTAACTTTGGTCAATTTGAAAAAACATTTGATATTTTGGTGACTCAAGCTGGTTATTACGGTATTTCTAAAAAGATAGCAGAGAAACGTGCAGAGGAATATTTAGAAAAGCTTGGCCTTTGGGAAAAACGTAGCACCCAAGCACGCATGCTATCGGGCGGTATGAAACGCCGTTTAATGATCGCTCGTGCCATGATGCATGAACCTAAACTACTGATTTTAGATGAGCCGACTGCTGGTGTTGATATTGAGCTACGCCGTTCAATGTGGGATTTCCTCACTGAAATGAACGAAAAAGGCACGTCCATTATTTTAACGACACACTATTTAGAAGAAGCTGAAATGTTGTGCCGTCGAATCGCAATTATTGATCGTGGTGTGATTAAAGAAGACACCAGCATGAAAGGTTTTCTCAGTCAGTTGAATGAAGAAACCTTTATTTTCGATTTAGCCGAACCCATTGAACCGATCCATATAGAAATTATTGGTGTCCGTTTCAACTTAGTAGATCCTATCACCTTAGAAGTCACTATGGATAAAGCCCATACCTTAAATGATTTATTCCAACTCATGGAATCACAAGGTATTCAGGTTCGAAGTATGCGTAATAAATCTAACCGACTAGAAGAACTGTTTGTCCGTATGGTCGAAAAAAATCTTGAAGGTGCAGCACAATGAATTTTAACCAACTGTGTATCGCCCTCTACACCTTAGTGTATAAAGAAATTCGCCGTTTCATGCGTATTTGGCCGCAAACTCTTCTCCCACCGGCGATCACCATGAGTTTGTACTTTGTGATTTTCGGTAATTTAGTCGGTTCACGCATTGGGCAAATGGGTGGTTTTAGCTATATGCAGTTCATCGTGCCCGGCTTAATTATGATGGCGGTCATCACCAACAGCTATGCCAATGTGTCATCCAGTTTCTTTAGTGCAAAATTTCAAAAAAGCATCGAAGAATTAATCATGAGCCCGGTGCCGTTACATATGGTGCTTTGGGGTTATGTGATCGGTGGTGTTTGCCGTGGTGTTTTAGTCGGCTTTATTGTCACTGTGATGAGCCTATTTTTTACTGAATTACACCTGACCAATATCTTCGTAACTATATATACAGTTCTCATTACTTCGCTGCTGTTTTCTCTTGGCGGATTTATTAATGCTGTTTATGCAAAATCTTTTGACGACATTTCGATTATCCCGACTTTCGTCCTGACTCCGCTGACTTATTTAGGCGGTGTTTTCTATGCCATCTCATCACTGAGTCCTTTTTGGCAAAATCTCTCTTTAATCAACCCTGTCGTGTATATGGTCAATGCATTCCGCTACGGTATTTTAGGTCATAGCGATGTGAATGTCGGCATTTCACTGACAGTAATTACTGCATGTTGCGTTGTTCTTTATGGCGTGGCGTATCATTTACTTTCTCGTAGTTCAGGAATGCGTGAATAATGAGTGTAGAACAATCCCTTTTAGGTAAAGACACCAACTACCCAACAGAATATCAACCTGATATTCTTTTTCCGATTGCACGTGCCACTGCACGTGAACAATATGCCCATGTGGAAGGCATCCGCCAAGGTAAAGACTGGTGGCATGTTTTTGAAATTTCTTGGTTAAATACTTCAGGTGTGCCTCAAGTCGCTATTGGCCGTTTAACTTTGCCTGCAAGTTCAGACAACCTCATCGAATCGAAATCTTTAAAGCTCTACTTTAATAGTATGAACTTTACCAAATTTGATTCTCAGGCAGCGTTTAAAGCAACCGTTGAAAAAGACTTATCGGCAGCAGCCAATGCCGCTGTGACTATTGATCTATTTCATGTCGATGATGTTGAAATTTCAAAACCGCAAGGCATTTGTATTGATGACTTAGAACCCACCCAGTTAGAAAATCATCCAAATGCAGCTTTACTCGCTTTAGATGAAGATGCAGCGCAAGAAGAAGTTGAAATTCAACTTTATTCACATTTATTAAGAAGTAACTGCCCAGTCACGGGTCAACCTGATTGGGGAACGGTATTTATAAGGTATAAAGGTACTAAGCCTTGTTATCGTAGTATTCTGGCTTATATTATTTCTTACCGTCAGCATAATGGTTTCCACGAACAATGTGTGGAGCAAATGTTTGCCGATATTTGGCAACATTTAAAACCAAGTCAGCTGATGGTATATGCTGCCTATACACGCCGTGGTGGATTGGATATCAACCCTTGTCGTGTATCGGATTTAACATGGATGCCTCGCCCCATTCGATTGGCGCGACAATAAAAAAATTGAGGTTAGTGATGCCATTTTTTGGTTTTATTCCTTCTGAGGAACTTCTAAACAGTATCCAAACTGGTCACGCGAAAAAAAATTCAAGTGAACCCCTTTATCCTTTACGTGATAAAACAGCTTTGCTGATTAATGAAGAAATCATTGGTGCAACTATATTAGCTCCTGTTCATCTGTTTCCTGCAAGCGATAAGCGCGACACAGCAGAAAAACTGGCTGGCTATGTCAAATCAACAGTCGCTGTATTGTTAAAGCAGCTACTGGGTAAATCTCCGAATGATGTGGTGAAACAATCCATTGAATTTTCAGAACGAAGTTTATTTCAGGACACAGTCGGCGCTCATCGTGTAGGTCTGAGCTTAGATGCAGGACTGGTCACTAACCTTAAGAACAGTTATGCCGAAATTAAATCGGGTGTAGATGTCAATAAAGCTGCTTTTGGTGAACTGTATAAACAGTTTGCTGAAGCTGCAGTACGTCATTTTATGAATGACTTTAATAAAACACTCGATTTAGGCATGATTAAACGTAAAGCAGCCGATATCGGTTCTTCTGCCGTGATTAAAGCAATTCATATCGCGATTGATAAGATTTTCCCAAATCTGACCAAAGAAGAGCTAGGTGCCCTTGCAGAAGCACATGATTCGATGTTTAACAAATAAATCGCACTACTCGTCAAAACCTAGCTTCAGCTAGGTTTTTTTATGGCTAAACGCATAAAATCGAATCCCGATACAATGACTATATATAGTCATGCAAACACAGTTCTAGAATATGAACTGATCTCAATTAAATGACAGTACATTTATATGTACTATTTTTAAAAATCCACACAGAAAAGAAAGAACCTGATTACAGATCAACTTTTAATGTTAGTCGTCATTTTGGCTTAAATTTCAATGTGTCCATTTTAATATTCAATCTCTTTCTTTTTTATCATTCATTCTATATTTCTACTTTATATAGCAACGTTTTCAACAGCATTGAAGCGTTAGCGAAAACACCCACGAGGTGAATATGCCATCACATGCATATGGAAGCTTTTAGACCGGTACCTTTTTAATCCTGTCCCTTTATTTTTAGATATAACATTGCAACTTTTGTAGCTTCTAAACAGTATTTCGCAACGCGATAAAGTTTACTCGTTCTGCGTTTTTATGAAGCATGAGTTTTAGAGTCATCTTTATTTCAAATGATTTGTGAATATTTGCAAGTTATGTAAATGAATATGTCACTTTTCAATATGTTAACTGCGAAAAAACCCTTTGCTTTGTCTTTTTTTGTATATCTATTTATGAAAGCATGCGCTGTCAGTGGTATCTTAGTTGCTATTGGTAACCTTTACCTTTAATGAGCTATGAAACCAGAAGGTCATCACAATTTTCAGGATCTTTTCCCCTCGAAATTTTGTTCATACTCATCGCTAAAGCAACTGGAAATTTTTTATTTATGCTAAATCGAAATTTTTATAAAAAACTATCACATATTGCCATTATGGCCGGTTCAATTTCACTGACCAGTTTTTGTCAGGCTAACGACTTCCAATCTCATCCGGCATATGCAAGCTTTAAACAAAATGCAATGCAAACCTATGGTCTGAGTGAAAATCAAATTGATTGGGCAATGCAAGGTAGTAAAAACCTACCCAATATTATTAGCATTATGAATCGACCCGGCGAATCAAAGCCTTGGTATCAATATAAAACCAATTTTTTAGCTGAAAGTACAATTCAACGCGGTGTTCGCTTCAAAAATCAATATGCCGACACTTTAAATCGTGCAGAACAACAATTTGGTGTGCCTCAATCCGTGATTTTAGGCATTTTGGGTGTTGAAACAGGCTATGGCAGCAATAAAGGTAATTTTATTACCCGTGATGCTTTGGCGACCCTTGGTTTTGGCTATGAACGCCGTGCGCAATATTTCCAAGATGAACTTGCTGCACTGATTGCTTGGTCATATAAAGATGGTGTTCCAACCAACTCTGTCGTCGGTTCATATGCAGGTGCTGTGGGTTATCCTCAATTTATGCCAAGTAACATTCCAAAATTTGGTGTGGACTACGATGGCAATGGTCATGTTGACCTGCGTAATTCAGCTGTCGATGCCATTGGTTCAATTGCAAATTATTTAGCAAATTATGGTTGGCAGCGTAATCAACCGATTGCTTTTGCTGCTCGCTATAGCGGAAATAACCCAGATGCTATTATTGCAAAGGATTTAAACCAGCCAACACCCTATGGTGTACTCAAGGCTCAAGGTGTAACCCCTATGAATCCATTGGTAAAAATCGATGATCTCGATTTAGTCAATGTCATCCAATTGCAAGATAGTTATGGACCAATTTATTACATTACTTATCCAAATTTTCAGGTCATTACAACCTATAACAAAAGCCGTATGTATGCGACTGCACTATGGCTTTTAGGCACTGAAGTTACCAGTCGATAAGACTGGTTTTTTTCTTATAGAGCAAAAAAGTCAACAAATATTTTCACCAAAACGAGCATTTATTCGACATTTTACACACCTTGTTACATTATTGATTATTTTTTAACCAACTATTGTTAATTTTTTAGACATTTTCAAAGTATTTTAATTAAACACTAGACAGCCTATTGATGGCATGAATATTATCCATCTCGTTAAATATAGTTGCAAAAGTGAAATATCAGACGTGTTTACATGGATATCAGCGACTTAGTTGAACCAGTAAATATGCCATTGGGAGATAAACAATGCAGTCATCAATTATTAAATATGCCTTAGCGGTTGCCACGGCAGTTGCGCTAAGTCAGTCACAAGCTGAGATGGTTCAGTCATCATCATTCAATCATGATAATGACAACTCTCGTCTTGCAGCTCGTGTATTGAATAAAGAAGCTCAAAGCTTCAATTCAAACTTTACGAATTTAAGTAGCCTTTCAATCACTGAGCGTTCTGGCGATAAAATTCGTCGTCAAACAATCGCTGCTAAAATCGAAATTCCTGAAGATGAGCCTTCAGTGATTGAAAAGTTAAATACTGTTGCATCGAATACTGTTCGTAAGTTCACTCAAACAGGTACTGCTTCTTGGTACGGTCGTCAATTCCACGGTCGTAAAACAGCAAGCGGTGAAACGTTTGACATGAACGCACTTACAGCAGCACATCGTAGCCTGCCACTTAATTGCTTTATTCGTGTTACGAATCGCAATAATGGTAAAAGCGTCGTGGTGAAAGTAAATGACCGTGGTCCATTCCATGGTAACCGTGTTCTTGATTTATCTTATGGTGCTGCTAAGCAATTGGGTATTACCAGTGCGGGTACTGCAAATGTGAGCATTGAGCGCGTAGACGGTCCAAATTCTTAATTCTCCAATGAAGTGACTGCATTTAACAGACCACGCCTAGCGTGGTTTTTTATTTGAAGCCTCTTAGCCTTTCTAATCTTCAGTAATCCTGATTTTGACCCTTCCCGCATTCTTGTTTATATTGAAGTCCTTCCCCATGATTAAGGACTATCATGAAAACAATCAACGAATGGTTTGATGAATACAGCGAAAGTCATCAAAATAAAACCAATAAAATTATTCACTGGATTTGCGTACCCACGATTTATTTTTCAATCGTTGGCATATTGGCACATTTTAGCGCGCTACTTACTGCTGTCTTACTTGCTTTAGCATTTATCTTTTACGCACGTTTAGACATTGTCCTTGCTGTTGCAATGGCCGCGTTAACGTTAATCATGGTATGGCTAATTTGGGTACTACCAGTTGGTTATGGCTTTTATATCGCACTCTTTGTATTCGCATGGATTGGTCAATTTTATGGCCATAAAATTGAAGGTAAAAAGCCCTCTTTTTTCAAAGATCTCCAATTCCTCCTCATTGGCCCTATTTGGTGTTTAGATACATTTGCAAGCAAAAGTACTTAGTAATTGGAAAACACACCATAAATCGCAAATAAAGAGCATTTAGAGCACGATTAATTTCATAGATCTCTTTTTCACTTATTCGACATTGGTTTTCTTCATATTCGATGCTTAAAACCCTATTGTTTATAGGTGTATTTATCTCTGGTATTTCCAATCATTTTTTCTATTTATACGACCAAAAAGCCAGTGTTTAAACACTGGCTTTTACTCAATATGGTTAATCCAATTTTATGTTGATAGCTTCATCTGAATCATGATCATTTAAATGACTAAAGTTAAAAATGACTACGTGATTTTTATTGATAGGTTTTACCTTGATGCTTTAACCAACCATCTTGATGACGTCCATTCGGATCGTGATGTGTCCAATGCATCACACCTCCCTTATCTGAATATTCATATTCACCGTAAAATTGAACTGTATCGCCTTTTTCCAAGTCATCAATGCGTGGAGCAAGATCGATATTATGTGCGACTAAAAGCGTTTGACCATTATTTAAGGTCAAAATGAACTTTTGATGTCGGCTACCTTCATTATCATCTCGAAGTACCGCTTTGACTTGACCTGCACCCTCAACCTGAACATTACTGAGTTTATTTTTAAATGCATGTGCAATAATATCTTCAGCACTCTGCCCTTTTTGTTGAGCATCTACAGGTTGTACTGATTCTATTTTTGGCTGTGCGTTTTGTTCCGCTGTCGTCTGAACTGGTGCAGATTTTTGTTGTTGTAAATCGATTCCGAAATAAGCGGCTGTAAGCGCAACAATAATTCCGCCGATGGTTAAATTTGTTTTGTTTGCCATAAGATAGTTTAAATCTAAATTTTCAACTCATTATAGTCATTAATATGGATAAAAATAGAATCTATGCACAAGAATGCACACAATATAAAGTTTAAATAGCTTTGAAATCAGTAAAGCTACAGCCATAAAAAAAGCCCTCTAAAACGAGGGCTTTTTTCTACAAATAATCAGAGATTATTTTGCAGCAGCTTGAGCAGCAGCAACTTCTTCAGCGAAAGAAAGTTCAGCTTTTTTCTCAATACCTTCACCAACTTCGAAACGTACGAAGTTAGCAACAGTAGTACCAGTTGCTTTAAGAACTTCTGCAACTTTCTTATCGTTGTCGATAACGTACATTTGGTTCTCAAGAACAACTTCGTTCAAGTATTTCTGAACTGAACCAGTTACCATTTTTTCAACGATGTTTGCTGGTTTACCAGATTCAATTGCTTTCGCTTCAGCAATTTCTTTTTCTTTAGCGATAAGTTCAGCAGAAACGCCAGCTTCGTTTACAGCAACTGGGTTGAATGCAGCGATGTGCATAGCCAAACCTTTACCAGTTTCAGCATCACCAGCGTATGCAACTACAACACCGATTTTTAAACCGTGTTTATAAACTGCAAGGTTGTCGCCTTCAACGATTTGAGCACGACGTACTTGAATGTTTTCACCGATTTTTTGAACAAGCGCGATACGAGCTTCTTCTACAGTAGCACCATCTTCAAGTTTCAATTCAGCAATTTGAGCAACATCAGTTACACCAGCAGCAAGCGCAGCAGCAGCAACTTTAGCAGAGAAACCAGCAAAGTTTTCGTCTTTAGCAACGAAGTCAGTTTGACAGTTAACTTCTACAAGGATTGCTTTGTTGCCTTCTTGAGCGATAGTGATCGCGCCGTCAGCAGCAATGTTACCCGCTTTTTTAGCAGCTTTAGCTTGACCAGATTTACGAAGGTTGTCGATCGCTAATTCGATGTCACCGCCCGCTTCTGTTAATGCTTTTTTACATTCCATCATTGCAAGACCAGTACGATCGCGCAATTCTTTAACCATGCTTGCTGTAACTGCAGTCATGTTAATCTCCTAAATACGGTAGAAAATGAATTCTTTTTAGAACAGAAACGGCCCAGAGCTGTCTCTTGGGCCGTCTGCATACATGACGCTTACTTTGCCACCATCACGTGTCGCAAAAATGACAAGCTTACGTCAAACGCATTAAGCCTCAGAAGCAGGAGCTTCTTCGCCTTTAGCTTGTGCATTTGCTTGTGATTGAGCATATTCTTTACCAGCAAGAATCGCATCAGCCATAGCAGAAGCGTAAAGAGTAACTGCACGGATCGCATCGTCGTTACCAGGGATAACGTAGTCTACGTTGTCTGGGTTAGAGTTTGTATCAACGATACCGATAACAGGAATACCGAGGTTTTTAGCTTCTTTAATTGCAATTGCTTCGTGATCAACATCGATTACGAATAATGCGTCAGGTAAACCACCCATGTTTTTAACGCCGCCAAGAGCGCGTTCAAGTTTTTCCATCTCACGAGTACGTTCTAAAGCTTCACGTTTAGTAAGTTTAGCGAAAGTACCGTCAGTAGATTGAGTTTGAAGGTCTTTTAGACGGTTGATTGACTGGCGAAGAGTTTTCCAGTTAGTCAACATACCACCCAACCAGCGGTGATCAACATATGGTTGACCTGCACGTTGAGCTTGTTCACGAATGATTGCAGAAGCTGCACGTTTTGTACCAACGAACAAAACTTTGTTCTTTTTGCTAGCCAAGTTGTTAGCAAAGTTCAAAGCATCATTTAACGCAGGAACAGTGTGCTCAAGGTTGATGATGTGAATTTTGTTGCGCGCACCGAAGATGTATTCGCGCATTTTTGGATTCCAAAAACGTGTTTGGTGACCGAAGTGTGCGCCTGCTTGAAGAAGGTCGCGCATGCTTACGTTGTAATCTGCCATTTTCTTTACCTTAAAGTTTGGGTTAGGCCTCCATATACCCGCATTCTCCACCTAAAAAGGCACCCAGAGAAATGTGTCGATATATGTGCGGATTTTATTGCCCCATCGCACAAAGCTCGTGAAAGATATTCACGAAAAAGCATTTGATAAAATGGGCGGCTATTTATACCATAGTCACATACAAATTTCCAAAAGTTTTTAGAGATCATGAACAGTACTTACGAAGCTCCACGTCGATTAATTAAAACGCCTGACGAAATTGAAAAAATGCGCGTCGCGGGTCGACTGGCGGCAGAAGTTTTGGATATGATCAAACCGCATATTGTTCCAGGTGTGACTACCCTAGAACTTGATACGATTTGTCATGACTATATTGTCAATAAACAAGAAGCTATTCCTGCATGTTTAGGTTATGGCGCTGCGCCGGGTCGTCCAGCATTTCAGCACGTTATCTGCACTTCAGTGAACCATGTGGTGTGTCACGGTATTCCATCTGAAAGCAAAAAATTAAAAAAAGGTGACATCTTAAACATCGATGTCACTGTGATCAAAGATGGTTACCATGGTGATACCAACATGATGTATATCGTGGGTGGTGAAACATCTATTTTAGCGAACCGTTTATGCAAAGTTGCCCAAGAAGCCATGTACCGTGGTATGGCGGTGGTAAAACCAGGCGCAACCATGGGTGATATCGGCCATGCTATTCAACAATATGTTGAATCAGAACGTTTTGGTGTTGTACGTGAATATTGTGGTCATGGTATTGGTACCGTTTTCCATGACGAACCACAAGTTTTACACTATGGTCAACCAAATACAGGCATGATCTTAGAAGAAGGCATGACATTCACGATTGAACCAATGGTGAATGGTGGCGACTGGAAAACCAAACTTCTTGGCGATAAATGGACTGTCGTGACTAAAGATCATAGCTTGTCTGCACAGTACGAACACACGCTACTTGTAACAAAAAATGGTGTAGAAGTGCTAACTGCTCGCCCTGAAGAAGATTTATCGCGTTTTGTTCAATAAGCAAAGTATTTGAAGTATAAAATTTAATTAAAAAGGTCACACAGGTTGTGGCCTTTTTTATGCCCTTTTTTTATCCGTGACTTTAAGATTTTTCCATAAAATTTGATTAAAAATTTAAGTAACTCAATAGATTTCTTTCATAAGTCATTTTTCACTCAGCTCCAAGTTATAAATTCCAGCAATTAGATTGAATCTTAATGCTAGTCTTTTGCCTCGATTGCGATATCGCTCAGCAAGAATTTTGAAGGTTTTCA